>DASSNR010000135.1:0-3473 GCA_035687925.1 Gemmatimonadaceae bacterium
CGCGAAGCATGTGTCGCCCTCCCCGTCGGGCTGCACCGCCTCCTGCAGGGCGTTGAGGTGCAGCACGAGCGCATCGGCGTGCAGTGCACGAACGAGCTTCCGGCAGTGCTCGATACCGTACCCCTTCGCGAGCTGCACGGCGCCGAGGTTCGCGAAGAGAAGGACGTCGGGGGCAAGACCTCGTACGTCGAACGTGTCGATGAGCTCGGGATGCTCGAGCAGCACGCGCCCCGAGCCGAGGCCGATCGCGAACCCCATGCGCTGCGCGACGCGCGCCAACACGCGGTTGAGCTGCCCGCCTTCGCTGGTCCCGCCCGTCATGCACGAGATGAGGATCGGCGCAGCGAGCCGTCGCCCGAAGAGCGTGGTCGACGGATCGACGTCCGCGAGGTTGATCTCGGGGAGTGCGCGGTGAATGAACCGGTACGCGTCGAACCCGCTGCCGACGCCCTTGGCCGCGACGTCCTCGCTGAGGTTGATGCGGATGTGCTCGGCCTTTCGGGGGATGGTGCTCCCGGCCGCGCGGGGCGCGGTCCGGCCGTTCCCTCTCGGCTGGCTCATGAGGCTCGCGGGATGGATTGCGGCCAACGCATCACCAGCACACCTCCTCCAGCGTTCCGGCGTAGACGATACATCTCCGGAACTCCGTCCTCGTGTTCGGCGGAACGGCAACCGACCCGTCCGTGCTCCCCTGCCCGCCCGGCGGAGATCGCCCCGCCACGGCTTGGCGCTTCATGATGCGTGCCGTCTCGCGGCTGCCCGGTGGGCGGGTCGGCGCCAATCATCCCATGATGATAGTCGCGCCCCGAGCGCCGGCATAGTGCCGGGACGGAGCGGAACGGTTTCCCGGAGACTTACGGCTGCACGTAGCGGTAGAGCGACGCGATCTTCGTGAACCGGTACGGGAGCGCCGGACCTGGCGCCTTGAGCGTCCCCTCCCACACGACGTCGCCCTCGGACGTCACTTCCGTGGCGATGAGCGGCGACGTGAACCACGTCCATCCGATCAGCGTGTTCCCATTCGCGAGCCGCTGCACGGAGCCGGTGAACTGCGTATAGAACGGCGGCGTGCGTTGATACTGAAACGTCATCGTCGCCGTCTTCGCGCTGTCATCCAGGCGATACTCCACAGCGCGGCTCGCGTGCGGCGTGTGAAGCGTCCCGTTGTCGAAGACGAGAATGTCATCGGTGCCGACGACGCGCACGCTGTGCTGGGCGCTGAAGCCGCCGAGTGGATCGCCGACGATCGTGAAATCGCTGTGCAGCGCACTCCACGGCGCGGCGAGCGTCCAGATGATCGCGCCCGTCGTCGCATCGATCTTCGTGATCGCGTCGAGGTTCCGCCACGAGACGACGTAATTCCCGTCGGGCGCGATCGAGATCGAGTTGGGATGGTCGTAGTCCGGTTCGTTGCCGATCGGCTCGACCTCGTCGGCGATCGAGAAGTGATCCCACGCGTCGAACACCACCTGCTGGCTCCCGTCGGCGTTCTGGCGGACGAGCTGATGTCCCGAGACGAGCGTGTCGCTCGGTCCGCCCTGCGCCGAGAGATCGAGTTGCCGCTGCGTGTTCGTGAAGAACAGCGCGCCGTCGTACGTCGTGTCGTCGCGGAAGAGCAGCCAGAGCTCGTGGTCGTCCGTGTAGGCAGGTGACTGTGCCGTGAAGGTGCGCACGAGATCGCCCGCGGGACTCAGCTCGACATACCGCCCCGGCACCGGCTCGCCGCCGTGCGTGGCGCCGACGAACACCGTGATGTTCCCGTTCACCTGCTGCTTGATCTCCCCTGCCGGCACGCCCTCGGCAAACTCGTGATACCAGCTCACGGCGCCCGTCGAGTCGAAGGCCACCGCGTACGCGACCGTCGAGTCGCCGACCGCTGTGAGAATGTAGCCGCCGCTCGATGGCACTGAGCTCTGGAGCGACGTGGCCTGGAGGAAGGTGGGGAGCGGATCCGTCGTGAAGGCAAGCGTGTCGGAGGTGATGATGGTATCACCGCCGCTCGCCTCGATGAGCATCTGGTACGCGGTCGCCGGACGAAGGCCGAGCAGGACGATGCTGTCAGAGGCCGCACCATGCGTGAACGGCGTCGCGATGCGTCCGCCGTCCGCCGCGAGACTGACCACGCGCACCGAATCCGCACCACTCGCCTCGAACGTCGCGATGGCGGACAGCACGTTGTTCGGATTCGCCGCGATCGCGGCGTTCGACACCGACACCGACACACTCGCGTCTACGGCAGGCGCCGTCGCATCGTTCCGACATGCGACCATCGCGATGGTCGCGATCGCGAGCACGGTCGCGATACTCCGTCCTGCCCGCGACACCATACTCCTCCGACTGTGAACACTCCTCCGACTGTGAACCGCATTGCGCACCGCATGATCCGTGCGAGGAGCAAGGCGACAGCCGATGCATCGCGCAACGACTGCTGCGCGCGGCATGAGCATCGTGCACGTCCGAGTGCTCGCGCGCATTCGCTGGTGCGGGCATGTCGGTTGCGCTCGAAGCGAGGCTCGCGATCGCACTCACGCAGGAGGATATGGAGCATGACGAACAAGCAGATGGCACGCGCGCTCGGTGTGGTCAGCATCGGCCTCGGGCTCACGGAGATCGCCGCACCGGGATGGCTCGGACGACAGCTCGGCGTGCGCAACAACCACTCGCTCTTTCGCGCGCTTGGCGCCCGCGAGATGCTGACCGGAATCGGCATTCTGTCCGAGCCACGCGCGGCCAGCGGACTCTGGGCTCGCGTCGCGGGCGATGCCATGGATCTCACTCTGCTCGGTGTCGCCGCGCAGAATCGATGGCGGCGCAAGCGCGTTGCGGTCGCGCTGGGGATCGTGCTCGCCATCACGCTGCTCGATGCATTCTCAGCGGAGAAGTCGCAGCGCAACGGCAGCAGGCCGCGCGCCGCACAAGCCGCGGCGTGAGCACAGCCGGCAACCAGCGGCTGGCGGCCACCGCCTGACGCGCCGCGCGGGTTGGATCGCGCGGCGCGTCGGCGCATGACGTCACTGACCGACCGAGGGCCGACTCCATACCTGGTTGCGTCGATCGATGTCCGGGAACGCGCCGTCGGGATCGATCTCCACACGAACGACCTCGGGCTGCGCGGCCACGCGCACCACGTGCCGGCGCGCGCCCGTGAGCCACACGTCCACCGGCACGTCGATACGCTGCACGCTCCGATCCGCGCGCGTGATCGCGAGGTACACAGGCATCGGCGCGAGCCCTCGATCCTCGATTGTGATCGCCGTCGAATCGCCCTGCGTCTCTACCGATCCGATCGCTTGGTCGAGCGACCACGGCTGGTAGAACCACGTCGTCCAGAACCAACTCAGATCCTTGCCCGACACATCGGCCATGGTGTTGAAGAAGTCGTACGGGTACGGATGCTTGTCGATCCACCGATGTCCGTACTCGCGGAACGCGCGGTGGAACGTCTCCTCGCCGAGGATGTCGCGGAGCGCGGC
>DASSNR010000137.1:0-5486 GCA_035687925.1 Gemmatimonadaceae bacterium
CCCGTAATCGAGCGCGACGTACATGCGCCCCTCGTCACGCCGCAGCACGGCGATCCCCTGCGACTCGAGCAGTGCCGAGCGCGCCGGGTTTGGTGTGAGTGCCGGTAGCTGCGGACGCGCGAGCAGGAGCGGGCGCCAGTTCAGATCGTCGCGCGTGAGCGCCGAGGCCGGCTCGTTGCGCTCCGCTTCGGCGGTGGAACGCCAGCGGCCGGTGTCGCGCTTCGGTCCGTCCCACGAATACAGCTCGTGGAGCGCACCGATGAGCCGCTCGTCGCCGCGTCGTGCGAGCCCGAGCTCGCACGACTCCGCAAAGCGCCACTGTCGGAGGGAAACGGCGAACGCCGAGTCTCGGCGCGACGGGAAGGTGAAATCCGGGAGCGCCGTCGCAAGCGGAGTGGCAAAGCCCTCGTCGAATCGGCGAACGAGCTCGGCCGGCAGTTCGAGTCCGGCACGCTCGGCCATCGTCACACCGTACCAGAGTCCGCGATGCGCAAAGAAGTGATAGTTCTCGCCTTCGTACCAGGTGCCGTCGGCGAGCAGTGCCTCCGCGAGATGTGCGCCGAGCCCCGACGATCCGAAGACCGCGCGCTCCGCGAGTGCAGGCCGTGCGAGGAGGAATGACGACGCGAGCATCGCACCGTTGTTCCAAACCTGCCGATTCGATGCGCCCTCATCGTACGACGCGATGAGCGCGCTGCTCGGTTCGATGATCCGGTCGCGGACGACGCCGCCCTCCACGCCAGTGCCGCCCGACATTTCCACCAGATCGAGCGCGACGCACAATTGCAGCAGCCAGATGGATTCCAGATAGGTGCTGAAGAATGGCCGCGTGGGGCCGAGCACGTTGTCCCGGTTCGGATATCGGAGGTACTGCTCGGCGTACCCGTGCAGAATGTCGGTGGCGAGACGCGCGAGGACACTTTCACCAGTGAGCGCATAGAGCGTGGCGGCGTGAACCGCACGCTCGGCGAGCCACAGCTGGTACGACATCACCCACCATCGATCGTGTCGATCACCCGTATACACCGCGCCGCAGATCGGACAGCGATGCTCGTGAGGCGCGAACGGATCGAAGGCGAGATAGGCACCATCCCGCGCGCACCGCCCTCCGTCGCGCGAGAGGAGTGCCTTGTGGTCGGGAATCCGAGGACCGGCGTCGAGCAATGGCTGCAGTTCGGTCCGCAGTGACCGCGTGAGTCCCGCGAGCGACGTGCGCGCCTCGCCGGCCCGACGCTGGAGCATCTCGGGTGTCAGCAGCAAGCTCACGGCGCCCCCGCCAGATTTCGCGGTGGCGATTGCGAGGCACCCTCGACGTGCCATTGTGTGATGGAGACCAGCTGCCCCCGTAGATCCATCGTCACGCCGCGCAGCCGGCGAGCGATCCCCTGCACACCACGCGAGTGATACACCCACGCGGCCGGCATCTGCGCAAGGAGCTCGCGCTGCACCTCACCCCACGCAACGCGCGCCGCGCTGTCGCTCGGCGCCCTGCGCGCGTGCGCGAGCAATGAGTCCAGTCGCGCCGTGTGATATCCGCCGTAGTCGAGTGCTCCCCCGCCGAGACGCGAATCGTACATCGACGACAGATAGGCCAGCGACAGGTCGCCGGAGATTCCGGTCAACAGCGCATCGAACGTCTTCGGCTCAGCTCGCGCCTCGGCGAGAAACGACGCCAGCTCGCGCTGGCGGATCTCCATCTTCACACCCACCGCGGCGAAGTCCGCCTGCAACAGCTGCTCGACGGCGTTGTTCCCCGAACCGACAGTAAGGAGTTGCATGGTGAATGGCTGACCGTGGCGATGGCGCAGGCCATCCGCACCGCGAATCCATCCGGCGGCGTCGAGCAGCGAGTCGGCGCGCGCGGCGTCGTAATGGACACCCGCCGTCACCGCGTACGGATGATCGGGTGGGACGGGTCCGAATGCCGGCGTCGCATAGCCCGCGAGCGCGGCCGTCGCGATGCGCTTGCGATCGATTGCGTACGCGAGCGCACGACGCACCCGCGCATCATCGAATGGCGGCTTGTGCACGTTGAAGACGATGCACGTCGAGAAGAGCACGGGATAATCGATCACGCGCACGATCCGGTCGCGCGACGCGAGACGCGCCATGGTCGGTGAAATCCCCGCCACGTCCAATTCGCCGGACACCAGCCCCGCGAACTTCGTGGTCGCTTCATCGATGACGGCGACCACTACGCGCTGGAGCTCCGGCGGTCCGCCGAGTGCGGCCGGGAAATCCGGGTTGCGCGCGAACACCCAGCGCTGTTCGGCGCGGCGATCGACGAAGCGGAAGGGACCGTTGCCCACCGGCGCCATGTTGAACGGCGCGCGCCGCATGTCCGCGTGCGGGACGCTGGCCAGCAGATGCGCCGGCACGATCGGCAGCTCGCACAAGATGGACGGGAAGCGCGGCTGCGGATGGCCGTAGCGAATACTGACGGTCGAGTCGTCGAGCGCCGACACCTGCATGATGTCGGCGAGATCCGCGTAGCGCGGATACCCGGTCGCCGGATCGCGCGCGGCATCGAGCGTGAACGCGACATCGCGCGCCGTGGTCGGCGCGCCGTCCTGCCAGCGAAGGCCGTTGAAGAGCGACAGCGTGAGCGTCCGCCGATCCCGCGACCAGCGCCAGCTCCGCGCGAAGTATGGGACGGGGTCGAGCGTACTGTCGTACCGTGCGAGCGTCACGAAGAGCATGTACCGCTGCACTTCCTGCGCGAGCGGATGGATGGTCACCAGCGGATTCGCGGACTCGAGATCGGCGCCGGACGCGAGCACCACCGTGTCGGGCGAGCGCTCCGCCGCCACACACGCCGAGAGACCGACGGTCACGGCGACGAGCAGCGTGAGGGACCGTCTTGCATGCGCGCGCGTCCATCGGCCTGCGGTTGACGCGCGACGTCCCCTGCGCATCATCACAGCATGCGCCTGCTGATGCGCCGGTTGGCCGATGCCGTCGTGCTCCTCTGGTTAGTTCTCACGCTCACCTTTCTCCTGTTGCGCGCCGCACCTGGAGATCCGTCGGCGTTGCTGATTCCGCCATCAGCATCGGCGGCCGACGTTGCACGTCTGCGCGCCCGGTTGGGACTCGACGCGCCGATCGCCGTGCAATATGCACGATGGGCGGGGGGCGTCCTCAAGGGCGACCTGGGCGAGAGCTTCGCGTATCATCGTCCCGTCTGGTCCGTGCTCCGCGATGCGCTCCCCGTCTCCCTGTGGCTCGGGGCCGCCTCGCTGCTGCTGACCTTCGTCGTCGGCATCGCGGTCGGCACCTATCAGGCAATACACCGCGGCCGCGCGCCGGATACGGCGCTCACCATTGCGACGACGACGGTGTACGCAGCGCCGAGCTTTTGGCTCGCGCTCGCGCTGGTGGCGGTGTTCACCTACGGTGCAGCGCGGTGGGGCTTCCCTCCCGCGCTCAGACTTCCGGCGTTCGGGGTGCGCGACCCCGCGGGAGATACCAGCGGACTCGCGGCAGTGGCCGACATCATTCGCCATTCGATCCTGCCCGTCGCGACACTGGCCGCGATCGGTGCCGCGGGGATCGCGCGCTACTCGCGTACAGCAGTCGCCGATCTTCTCGGCATGCAGTTCGTGCGGACCGCTAAAGCGAAGGGGATCGCCCCGCGTGTGCTGTACGTTCGCCACATCCTTCGGAATGCGCTCCCGCCGCTCATCATCCTGTTCGCGCTCGCGCTCCCGGGCGTGCTCGCGGGGTCGGTATTCGTGGAGACGGTGTTTGCGTGGCCAGGCATGGGGCACCTCATGGTCACGTCGATTCTCGCACGCGACTACCCGGTGGTGATGGGGGCGACGGTGCTGTACGCCGCGATGGTCATTGCTGCGAACCTGGCGGCGGATCTCGCTCTCCCACTGCTCGACCCGAGGCGACGCGCATGATCGCGGCGATCGTGGGCGCGAGCTGGCGGACGCGGCTCTCGGTGGCCCTCCTCATCCTGCTCATCCTCGGGGCGATCCTCGTTCCCATGCTTGCCCCCACGGATCCGCGCGCGATCGGCAACGTGCTCGCGTTGCGGCTGCTGCCGCCCGGCGCCGTAGACCCGGCTGGCCACCTGCACCTCTTCGGCACCGACAGCTTCGGACGTGATCTGTTCGCACGCATGATGCTCGCGGCGCGCGTGTCGCTGTTCGTAGGGCTCGCCGGCTCCGTGCTCGCCGGTGCGGTCGGTCTCGCCGTCGGTGCGGTGGCAGCCTGGGCTGGCGGACTCGTGGACCGCGTGGCGATGGGCGTGAGCGACGTGCTGCTCTCGGTGCCACGCCTCGTGCTGCTCCTCGTGGCCGCCACGTTGTGGCAACCCGGCGCCACGATGGTGATCCTCGTGCTGATGCTCACCGGATGGATGGGCGTGGCTCGACTCGTCCGCGGTGAAGTGCTCGGACTTCGGGGGCAACCGTTCGTCGAGTCCGCACGAGCGCTCGGCGCTGCACCCCAACGCGTCCTCTGGCGACACGTGCTTCCCAACGCGCTCGGCCCCGCTGTGGTGGCGGTCACACTCGGGGTGGGAAGCGCGATTTTGCTCGAGAGCGGGCTGTCATTTCTGGGACTCGGGATTCAACCACCAATGCCGAGCTGGGGGAACATGATCGCGGACGGGCGCGAAGTGATCGTGATCGCGCCGTGGGTGGCGCTTGTCCCCGGGCTCGCACTCATTGTCACGGTGCTAGCGTGCACTCTTCTGGGCGACGCCCTGCGCGATCGGCTGGCAGGCGAAGAGTCGATCACGCTGCGGGGGCGTTCGTAATCGGGAGCTCCCAGGCGGCAGCACGTGTGGCAGAAACGGTCACAATGTGTCGCAATTTGCTCACACACTATGTGGCAGTTTGCTCACACAACCCCGGCCAACGATCGGCAATTCTGCGGCGTGCGCCTGACAAAGTGTTGCAAATCGCATCGAGCCAGGCGTTGCAAGTTGCGCGACCTTTTCCGTGCGCTCGTCGATGACGCGATGGAGCTGAGGGACACGGCGTAACGAAATGTGACAGCGACCCGTGCCCAGTCGAGAGATAGTAGGCGGCATATCGGTTGCCTTCGTGAGGGCCCGTTCACAATCCCCACTGTGCCCCTTGCGGGCCCCCTTTCGTTCGGGCTCTCATCTCGCACCGGAGTCACCGATGATTCGTTCGCGCATTTACGCGGCGCTGCTGGCGGCGTTGTTACTCGTCGCCGTCCCCAGTTGCTCCACCGATTCGCTCACTGGGGTCCCGACCCAGGAGACGGCATCGGCGCCCGCATCACCCTCGCTGACTCCATCGGCATCGCTGCTGGGGGGGCTGCTGAACACGCTCGGCGGCACGATCAACACCGTCAGCACCACCCTCAACGTTCCGATCGTCTCGCCTCTGCTTTCCGATGTGTCCGGCCTGCTGGTGACGTGTACGCCGCAGAAATATGCGTCGACGACCCAATGGGTGGGCCCTTACGGCGGCACGCTCTACATTGGCCAGAACGAGCTGGTGATC
>DASSNR010000142.1:0-9709 GCA_035687925.1 Gemmatimonadaceae bacterium
GGCCTTCCACCGCTCCGTCATCCGCTCGGACGTCCGGCTGGACTACCCGCAGGTGGACCGGATCTTCGCCGGGGCGGAGCGGGCGCAGGAGCCGTGGGCGGCGTCGCTGGACGCGGCGCGGGCGGTGGCGCGCGCGCTCGCCGCGCGACTGGGTGCGAGCACGATCGAGATCCCCGACGGCGAAAAGGCGCGCTACCACGCGGCCGCGGTGCTCGCGTCCAACTTTCCTGTAGTGCTGCTCGCGCTCGCCGAGCGCGTGCTCATGGGGACGGGCATCGACGCCGATCAGGCGCGGCGCGCCCTGCGTCCGCTCTTCCACGCCGCCGCCGAGAACGTGCGCTCGCGCACCGCGGCTGATGCGCTCACAGGGCCGGTGGTGCGGGGCGATGTGGGAACGGTGCGCGCGCACCTCGAGGCGTTGCGTGATGATCCGGAATCGCTCGACGCGTATCGCGTACTCGCGCGGGCGGCGATCGATGTCGCGCGCCAGGCGGGGACGGATGCTACGAAGCTCGCGGAGATGCGCGAGCTGTTGGGGTGACACCCCGCTGAAATGAGATCGAGCGCCGTCCATGAGCATCTCGTGGACGGCGCTCGATGATGGATCGCCCGATGATGCGCGGTGCGCGGGCTCCGCGCGCTTACGTCCCGCTGTCCCCTGTCGCGCGATCGTACACGTGCACGCCCTTCGGCACCTTGAAGCTGAACGCCGAGCGATCGGTCGGGCCGTTGATCGAGATCGTGTTGAGCGTAACGAGGCGCGTCACACCGTTCTCCTCCACCGTCTCGAACTGCCGCACGAACCCGTCGTCGTCATCCACCCACACCGTCGCCTTGGTGAACGACATGGGCTCCTTCGGGACGAGCACGACGGCGTGCGTCTCGTGACCGGCGATGGTCGCGCTGCCCGCGTCCGAGATCGTGTAGCGCGTCTTCGGTGAATCGAGGAACTGCGCGGCGATGTCGGGCGTGCCAGCGCCATCCTTCGCCGGCGCCGTCCTGATCACCTGACCCGGATTCGTGCTCGGCAGGTAGATCCAGAGGTATTTGCCATCGGACACGATCCGATCGCCCGCGGGGTCGGTGAAGCGCACGTCGACCAACCCGGGCTTGCGCTGCTGCATCTCACCGTGCGAAGTGAGCGTCGTTCCGGTGATCGGATTCGTGATCGTCTGCGTGAACGTCGCGCGCTCGGTGTGGACCTTCGCATACACGGCGACGGCGTGATCCACCACCGATTCCGGCGACTGTGCGCCGAGCGGCGCGAGCGTGAGGCTCGCCGCGAGCGCGGCCATGAGTATCGAGTGCATGACTGTCCTACCCGATGGCGACGGGCGCGGTTCCGGGAGCGGGTGCGATGCTCCGCTTGATCGCGCCCGCGATCGGGCGCAGCTCCGCGACGAGCTGCGTGAATTGCGCCGGGTAGAGCGACTGCGCGCCATCCGACAGCGCGCGCTCGGGGCAGGGGTGCACCTCGACGAGGATGCCATCGGCACCGGCAGCGACCGCGGCACGCGCCATGGGCAGCACCTTGTCGCGGATCCCGGTGCCATGACTCGGATCCGCGACGATCGGCAGGTGCGAGAGCTGATGCACGAGCGGGATCGCGGTGAGGTCGAACATGTTGCGCACGGCGGGATCGAAGCTGCGCACGCCGCGCTCGCACAGGATCACCTGCTCGTTCCCACCCGCCAGGATGTACTCGGCGCTCAAGAGCAGATCGGTGATCGTCGCCGCTGGGCCGCGCTTGAGGAGCACGGGCTTGCCGAGCCGCGCGACGAACTTGAGCAGCGAGTAGTTCTGCATGTTGCGCGCGCCGATCTGGATGCAGTCCCCATACTCGGCGACGAGCTCGGCGCCCTGTTCGTCCATCGCCTCGGTGACGATCGCGAGCCCCGTCTCCTTGCGGGCGAGCGCGAGCAACTCGAGCCCGCGCAGCCCGAGTCCCTGAAAGGAGTACGGCGAGCTGCGCGGCTTGAACGCGCCGCCGCGCAGGCAGCTCGCGCCGCCCGCACGGACCGCCCGCGCCGTGGTGACGATCTGCTCCTCCGACTCGACGGAGCACGGTCCCGCCATGAGCACGATCTCGCTCCCGCCCACACGCACGCCGGGCGCGATGGTCACCACCGTGCTCTCCGGCTTCCATTCGCGCGACACCTGCTTGTACGGCTGCGTGACGTGGATGACCTGCGCGACCCCCGAGAGCGCCTCGATGCGCGAGCTGTCGACTCGCCCATCGTTGCCGACGAGCCCGACCGCGGTGCGCTGCGCGCCGGGCATCGGCCGCGCCTCGTATCCCATCTCCTCGATCACGTCGACGACGGCGTCGATCTGCTCCTGCGTCGCCCCGTGCTGCATGACAATGAGCATTATGTGCTCCCGATCTCGGTGGACCAGCCATCGCTCGCGAGCACGACGGGCCCGCGAAAGTGCTCGGCGACGGCGGCGCGAATGTCCGTGCGCTCCACCGGTGGATAAAAGTGTGTGAGGACCAGCTGGCGAGGCGTCGCGATCGCCGCGAGCTCGCCGCACTGCTCCGGCGTCAGATGCGTGGGTATCGCCAGCTCAGCGGGAAGCGAGCACTCGGTAAGGAGCGCGTCTGCGCCAGCGGCCCACGCACCGAGCCCGGCATCGAACCCCGTGTCTCCTGTGTACACCACCCGCCGATCGTTCTGCACCACGGAATATGCGATGCTCTCCTCGGTGTGCGGTACCTTCCGCGTCTCGAGCATCACGCCGCTCCCAAGATCGAGCGGAGTCCCCGGCTCGATCTCGCGGATGCGCAACGGATATCCGGGCTCGCGCACGATCGGACCGAACGCCGCCGCGAGCCGATCGAAGAGCGCGTCCGTACCTGGCGGGCCGAGTACCTCGACTGGTGCCGACCGCGCGGGAAGCGCTCCCCACCGCCACGCGGTGATGAGCGTCGGCACATCACTCGTGTGATCGGCATCGAAGTGTGTCAGCGCGAGGTGGGTAATCCCCATCCAATCGAGCCCGAGCTGCGCGAAGCGATGGACGACACCACTTCCACAATCCATCAAGATCCGCATATCGCCGGCCTCGAGGAGATGCCCCGCGCACACTCGTGTCGCCGACGGTGCAGCGGTGCCGGTGCCGACGGTGGTCAGGCGCATGGAGCGCGGGAAGCGGGAAGCGGGAAGCGGGATGCGGGAACGACCTCGGGGGCAAGGGCTTGTTCCCCACGAGCCGTTCCCGCATCCCGCTTCCCGCATAGCGCATCCCGCCGTTTCATATCCCCGCTCCCTCCACGCTCCCCACCGCCCCTCCGATCGCCTCCTCCACCGCGCGGCCGTGCAGGCGCACGCTCACGAACGACGATACGCCGGGCTCCTGCATCGTGACGCCGTACACGGCGTCCGCAGCCTCGGTGGTCGTGCGCGGATTGTGGGTGATGACGATGAACTGCGTCTTCGACTTGAACTCGTTCAGCATCCGCACGAAGCGGCCGACGTTCTGGTCGTCGAGCGGGCCGTCCACCTCGTCGAGCAGACAGAAGGGGCTCGGCTTCGTGAGGAAGATGCCGAAGAGCAGCGAGAGGCCGACGAGCGTGCGCTCGCCCGTCGAGAGCAGGTGGATGCGCTGGGTGCGTTTGCCGCGCGGCGACGCGTGAATCTCGATGTCGCAGTCGAGTGGTGCCTCGGGATTCTCGAGGCGCACATCGCACTCGCCGCCGCCGAAGAGGATGAGGAAGATCCTGCGGAAGTTCTCGCGCACCTGCGCGAACGTGGCGAGAAAGAGCTCGCGCGCCGTGATGTCGATCTCGCGGATGGCCTGCTGCAGCGAGGCCTTCGCCGCCGTGAGGTCGGCTCGCTGCGTCGACAGAAAGTCGAGTCGCCGCACCTCCTCCTCGTGCTCCTCGATGGCCAGCGGGTTCACCGCGCCGATCGAGTCCAGCTCCTCGCGCAGCGCAGCCAGCTCGGCGCGCAGCGCGTCGTCGTCGTCCTCGGCGGGAATCAACTCGGCGAGCATCTCGTCGAGTGGACGCCGCCACTCCGCTTCCAGCCGCTCGCGTATCGCCGTGCGTCGTCCGGAGAGCTCGCTCAACCGCAGCTCGTTGTGGTGCAGCGCGTCGGCGACGGTCGTGCTCTGGCGCCGCGCATCGGCGAGCGCGTGCTCGACGTTCTCGAGTGCGGCATCGGTGTCCTGCACCGCTTGCTCGGCGTCGGCAAGCCGCTGCTCCGCATCGCGCAGTGCGTTCTGACGCGCCTCGAGGTCCAGGCGCCATTCGGTCATGTGCTGCGCGAGGGTGACGTCGGCCTGCTCGATGTCGCCGAGCTCCGATCGCAGTGCGTCGAGTCGAGAGCTGGCCGTGTTCACCTCGGCAGCGAGACGGCGCTCTCGGTCGGACGCGACCTGCAGCCGGGCCTGGATCTGCGCCTGCTCCACCTGCGCGCGGGTCCGCTCCTCGCGTACGGTTTCCAGCTGCTGCTCCAGCCCCGTGAGCGCATCACGCGCAGCCGTCACTTCGTGCTCGGACTCGGCGACCGTCGTCGTCAGTGCCGCGAGTTGCGAGTCGAGTGAGGTGGTGCGCTCGGCGAGCTCGCGGCGCCGGCCGCTCAGGCGCTCCGCCTGTGCCTCCAGATTCGCGAGCTCGCGCTCCGTGCGCTGGGATCGCCGAGCGAGCTCCTCGTGTTGCTCGGTCGCCTGGCGGACCTGCTGCTGTGCGGCCACGGCAGCCTCGCTCGCCGCAGCGACGATGCGCTCACTCTCGGCGAGTGCCGCGCGCGCCGCGTCGGCGTCAGCCGCCGCCGCCTCGCGCGCCGCCGTACTGGCCGCGAGCTCCTGCCGCAGCGACGAGAGCTCCGCGCGCCGCCGCAATGGACCCGGACCGTTCTCCGAGCCCGGAAGCCACACGGCGCCTCGCGCGTCGACGAATGCCGAGCCCTGCTCGATGGTGAGCGCGCGGCCGAGCAACGTGCGCACCCATCCGCGTGCCGGCTCAGCGGCGTCGACGAGCGAGGCGAGCGAACCGTCCGCTGCGGTGTCGGTGAGCGGCGCGTCGAGCGGAAGGAGCAGCAGCGGACCGGGGTTCGCGGACGCGTGCCACTCGCGCACCGCGTCGGCGGCCGCGCGGTCGCGCACGAGCACCGCGTGCACCGTCGCGCCGAGGAACTTCTCGACGACGACTGCCGACGCGGCCGCCGTCGTGATGAAGTCGCTGAGCGGTCCGAGGATCGCGCCGTCGCCGAATCGCTCGCGCTCGCGCAGCAGTCGCGCCGCGGCGGGCGCGAGTCCCACGCGCTCGCGCTCGAGTGCCTCGAGCGCCTGCACCTTCCCCTGCAGCGATGTCTGCAGCTCGTCGGCGCGCATGAGTCCCGCACGCGTGGCGGACTCGTGCGCGCGGGCGGCCTCCTCCTGCTCGCGCGCGGTGCCGAGCTGCTCCGCGGCCTGCTCGGCGGTCGCCCGCGCCTCTTCCATCGCACGGCGTGCGAGATCGAGCTCGCCACGCGCGAGGGCGAGCGATTCGGCGAGTTGCTCGCGCTCAGCGGCGAGCGCATCGGTGCGCTGCGTGAGCTCCTCGTACTCGCGCGTCGCCGCGGCGCCGTCGAGCTCGAGTCGGTGCGCCTGATCGTGCAACTCGCGCAGGCGTCGCTCGCCGCGCTGGAACGCCTCGCGCGCGGCGGCGACAGCGCGTCGCGCCTCGTCCTCTGCCGTCACGCGCGTGTCGAGTGCGCCCAGGGCGGTCTCGAGCTCCGCCTCGAGACGCACGAGCTCGGCTGCGGCCGCAGCGCGATCCTGCGCCAGCCGACTGCCGAGCTGCTCGCCCGCACGCTGTTCCTCTTCGGCGCGTGCGCGGCGCGCGGCGGCGTTGCGTTGGCGCTCCTCGGCCACGCGCATCTCGCTCTCGAGACGCATCACGTGCTGCTGCTCCGCACTGACGAGGCGCGCGATCTCGGCGCGGTGTCCCTCGGCGGTGATGCGCGCGGTGTGCGCGTCCTCACGCTGCTGCTCGACGCGTGCGACGTGCGCCTCTGTCTCCGGCACCTGTGCGCGCAACGTCTCGACCTGCGCCTCGAGTCGCGCGAGCTCGTCGCGCCATGCGGCCATCTCGCGCGAGGCGAGCGTGAGCTCCACGGTGAAACGCCGGCGCATGAGGTCGGCGTGTCGCTCCGAGCGCTTGCGCTGCCGCGCGAGGGAGCGGACCTGGCTCTGCACTTCCGCCACGAGATCGTCGAGACGCGACAGATCGACCGCCGTCTCCTCGAGGCGACGCTCCGTGCTGCGGCGACGGTCGCGGTAGAGGCCGACGCCCGCCGCCTCCTCGAACAGCTCGCGCCGGTCGTCGGGGCGATCGGAGAGCAGCGCGTCGAGCATGCGCGTCTCGATGACGACGCCCGCATCGGCGCCGAGTCCGGTGCCGCTCACCAGATCGTGGATGTCGCGTAGTCTGCACGGCGCGCGATTGAGCAGATACTCACTCTCGCCCGAGCGCGACAGGCGACGCGTGATTACCACTTCGCGGAAGGGGACCGGGAGCACCCCTTCGTCGTTCTCGAAGTGCAGCGAGACCTCGGCAATGTTCACCGCGCGGCGCGCCGATGAGCCCTGGAAGATGACCTCCTCCATCTTGCCGCCGCGCAATGCACGCGCACTCTGCTCGCCCAGCACCCATCGCACCGCATCGGAGACGTTGGACTTCCCGCACCCGTTCGGTCCGACGATGGCCGTCACGCCGGGCTCGAACACCAACTCGGTGCGATCCGCGAACGACTTGAACCCATGCATCTCCAGCTTGCTCAACCGCACTACTTGACTCTCCCGGTTCGGTAGACGACGGCCGGATTCTCGCCGGCCGCGCGGAGTGTGGACAGCAACAGCGCCGCCTGCTCGGGGGATTCGAACGCGCCGGCGTAGAGTGTGTACGAGCCGTCGTCCTGCACGAGCGCGTAGACGGGGATCCCCTTGGCGCGATAGGAGGTCGCGACCGTGTGCGCGTCGCTGAACGGCACCTTGTCGCGCACGAGCACCGCGAGTGGTGCTTCGACGACGCGCCCCGCGCTCGCGGCGAGGAGCCCGCGCCGACGCATCGTGCCGAGCAGCGAATCCGCCGACGCGCGCGTGTGATAGGCGCCCACGAACACACGGTACCAGCGCGAGCTGTCCGCGCCGAGTGCCACGTACGAGATGGTGACGGCAGGGAGTCCCTGGCCGTTGCTCCGATCCACCTGCGCTTCCGCAGCGGCGGCCGTGTTGAACGTGACGAGCGTGACGGCATACGCCGCGGCGATCGTGGAATCGGCGGGATTGGCGATCGCCATCCCGGCATTGGAGGCTGGAGCGCCGACGTCGACCGTCGTGTCGCGCGCGAAGGCGCTGTCGTGCGCAATGGGCGCCGCCGCGAGCGTGCCGGCGCTCGCCGTGCGTCGCGCATTCCACATCCATGCACCCGCGGCGAGCGCGACCGCGATGGCGCCGATCACGAGCATGAGCCACGGCATCGGGCGCGTGGCGCGCGGTGCGGGCGCGTCAGGCGCGTGGGGCGCAGACGCCGTGGGCGCGCTCGTATCAGGCGTCGGTGCGGGCGGGCTTGCCGCTTCGGCAGCCGGCGCATGTACGCGCGAGATCACACGAGCATCATCCGCGACTTCGACATCGCCCACGGCAACCAGGCCATCCGTATCTCGCACGAGCGCCCCGAGCTGCCGCAGCCGCGCGGGTGCGACGAGGAGCACGAGTGTGTCGGCCTGGCGGAACGTGCGCCGCAGCGCCGCCCATCGGGCACTCTGCAGCAGCGCGGTATGATCGATGGGACCGACGCCGCTCGGAATGATGTAGAGATTCTTCGCCGGATCGATCGGGTAGGCGATCTTCCCGAGGGAGACGCCATACTGCACGGCGTCGACGAGGCCGTATGTCGCGTCGGAGGGGAGGTGATGCTGCAGGACGGCGATCTCGCCGACGAGGTCGGCTACGACGACGCGACGATGACGCGCCTGCGCACGTGCGATCCCGAGCGCGACGCGCGCGGTGTCTGCGGGATCATCGCCAATCACGACCGCCGACGCGCAGTCATCCAGCGCGTCGGCGATGCGAGAGCCCTGGTCTTCCCACTCGGGCGCGAGGTCGCGCGCATCGGATGGCGCGCTCACCTACGGCGTGCCCTCGTAAATCCAGTATGGCTTCCCCGATGCGCGGCCCGCGGAATCGGCTGCGGCTCGCGTGGGGAAGGGGCCCATGAGGACGCGGAAGATCGTCACGCCCGCAACGGTGCTCGGCACGACGCGCGGCTGCACGCCCGCCGCGATCAGTGAATGCGCCACGTCCTGCGCGGACTGCGCGGAGCGCACGGCAGCGAACTGCACCGTGAAGCCGCGCGCCGCGTAGACGGCAGAGTCGATGCGAGCGGAGTCGACGTGCGTCGCGCTCGTATCGACCGCCGTCTGCGTGTCGAGGTTCGGCAGCTGATTGATCGTCGTGCTGTCGAGCTGTGCGAGGTCGGGGTGTTGCACGCTGTCCGAGTCGAACGCCACGGGTTCATCCAGCCCCTCGGCGCGCGGACGGAATCCGTTCCACGCGGCGAACAGCCAGACGTCGTCTGCACCATCGCGCACGGTGCGGAGTGGCGACAGCGATTCACCGTCGACGAGCAGAACGTTCGTGCCGCTGACCAGCGCGATCTTGCCATCTGCGCCGACGGCAGGGAGATCATCGCGCCATGCGGTCCGCACGGAGCCGTTCACGCGATCGGTCGCGACGGCCACGACCCACACCGAATCGCCGGTCGCTGCGCGAGCCAGCACGTAGCGGCCCATCGGGTCCATCCGCAGCTCGCTCGCCTGCCCCGGGAGCGCGATCGTCTTTTCAACCTTGCCCTCATAGCGGTCGATGATCACCAGCTTGCTGCTCGAGTCCGTGACCACGTAGAGTCGATCACCGCTCGGCGTGATGGCGAGTGCACGCACGGGATTCGACAGCTCGATGCGCGCGCCGGGGTTGAGCCCGCGCGTCTGCACGCTGAGGAGCGATGCGCCGCTGACGAGATACAGCCGGTCGCCGACGGGCGTGAGCATCGCCTGTCCGGCTTCGTGGACGACCACGGTGTCGACGATCGTCGACTCGGGTGGACGGATCTGCCAGATCGTCGTGGAGTGTCCTGTGTCGGCAAGCACGAGGAGTGCGCCGTCGGGCTCGGGGAAGATGTCGCGCGCTGGTGTCGGCGGCTTGAAGCTCCAGTCGCCGTTCGGCATGAGACGCACCACCTTACCGTTCGCGTCGAGCCCGAAGATCGCCGACCCGTCGCTCGATGTGAGGTGCGTGAGCTTCGTGCCGCTCTCGCGGGTCGCATCGCCCAGCCGCAAGTCGACACGCACGGGGGTTCCCTTGGTGTCGACCGCCGCGATGGAGCCCGCCTCGTAATTGAAGGCGAGCACGCGCGCGATGTGCGGCACGCCTTCGTGCGAGGTCCACACGAGTGAATCGAGCGTGGGGTACGCGTACGCCCGTACCGTCCCGCCATCTCTCGGAAGACGGAGGACGAGCTGCTCGGGGCCGCGCATGCTGCTGGCAGGGGAGGCGTCGGAAGCGGCGGGAGTGCTGTGGCGGTCTGAATGGCCGCACGCCACGAGCACGAGCGCCGACGCCAGAAGGAGCGTCGTTCGCACGAGGTGTAAGCTAGAATGGAAAGGCGGCAGAAGGAAGCAGGGACGAGAGACTCGGGACTCGGGACGCGTTGTCATTCCGAACG
>DASSNR010000190.1:0-2555 GCA_035687925.1 Gemmatimonadaceae bacterium
CGGGGCCGGCCTTGCCGACGCTCCCCTCGTGGATGTGGGCGGCGGTCACGTTCTGCAACCCGGACACCTCGATGCTGTAGCACATCTCTCCCTTCGCGGGGTCGAGCGTGATCGACGCGTTCCCGCGTCCGTTGCGCGAGCCCGGCGATGACGCTTCCGCCGCACCGGACAGCATCGCCGTCAATCGGGTGGTGTCGGTGCGCTGTTGTGCCGCGGCGTTACCCGCGAATAGCAGGACCGCAAGCGCGCTGCACGTGAGCATCGCTCCCTGACGAGACCACATGACTCCCTCCTGGCCCCCACAGGCCGGTGACCATCACGCCGGTGACGGGCGACGCGCGGCCGTCGTCGTGCTTGAATCACGCCCCGTCGACCAGCCATCTTTCCTCTCGTGACCACGTTCTCACAACCGGATTTCAGCGCGCCCCGCTTCACCGCGGCTCCGGACGCGCGCTTTGTCGCTGCGCCCGCCGACGGGGTGCTCCCCGAAGGGTTCTTTTCCACGACGAACCTGCCGACGTACGTCAAGATCGAGGGCGCATGGCGCACCCCGCGCGATCCGCGCATGGATGGTGCCCTCGTGCTCGATCGGAGCGGCACACTTCGCGTGCTCGAGATGCGGTGCGTCCAGCAGGGCGACCTGGTGGCCGTCGGCTTCACCGAGGATGCAACCGACGGGATCTTCGTCGACGTGCACGCTTTCCTCGGCGAGGGCGCCGATGGGGGGGGCGGCGAGTTCAAGTTCATGACGAGCGAGGTGTCGCGCGAGAAGCCCATCGACTATGCGCTCATGGCGCGCCTCCTCATTGAGGAGCGCGACCGCGGCGGCTATCCAATCTGGGTGACCGGCCCCGCGCTCGTGCACTCGCGTGCGCGCGCCGACATGGTGTGGTTCATCGACAACGGCTTCGTCGGCGCCCTCCTCGCCGGGAACGCGGTCGCGGTGCACGACATCGAGGCCGCGATCTTCGGCACGACGCTCGGCATGACGGGGAGCGGCGAGGCGACGAGCGGGGGACACGGGCTGCACATGCGCGCCATCAACCGCGTGCGCGCCGCAGGATCGATCGAGGCCGCGGTGCAGCAGGGGATCATCACGAACGGGATCATGCACGCGCTCGTGACGCACAACGTCCCCTACGTGCTCTCCGGCTCGATCCGCGATGACGGTCCGCTCCCCGACGTCATCACCGACACGATCGACGCGCAGGACGCGATGCGGCATCACACGATCAAGGCGACGATGGCGATTCTGATCGCCACCGCGCTGCACGCCATCGCGACCGGCAACATGCTCCCGGCGTTCACGACCGAGCCCGATGGCTCGCTCCGCGAGCTGCCGACCATCTGCGTCGACTCGTCGGAGTTCGTGGTGAGCAAGCTCAAGGACCGGGGCACGCACCAGGCGTTCGGTGTCGTGACGAACGCGCAGGACTTCATGCACATCCTTCGGCTCTACGTCGAGCGCGAGCTCGACAGCCGGCGCGCGGCGTCGGCGGGCGCTCCGGTCGCAGCGGTCGCGCCGTGATGGACGAAACGCAGGAGCGCTTCCTGCGCGCGATCGCCGAGCAGATTGCACCGGAGCGCATCGTCGAATTGCACTTGTTCAGCGCGATCCGGCAAGGACCGAACGAGAGCCGCGTCGCGGTGATCGCGGCGGAGCCGGAGGAGCCGGCGGATGCGCCGTCCGCGGAACCGATGGATGCCGAATCCGAGGCGATGACGGTCGCCGAGGCGGAGGGAGCGGTCGAGGCGGAGCGCGAGGAGGAGGTGGCTGATGCATTGCCGGAGCCGCGGGACGATGCGGTGACGCCCCGCCGTCTCACGATCTACCGCGCACAGTACCGCCTCGTGCTCAAGGGTGCCGACCGCGGCACGTGGGACGTGAACATCGCCGCCGAAGCGGACGCGCCCATCGAGACCGTGAGCGATGTCGTGCGCGGCGTGCGCGAGCGCGCGGGCGAAGACGCCGAGCCGGAGTGCCTCACGGGCGACGCCATTCGCGCGGTGGTGACGAGCGAATCGTGGACCGGGACGCGGTAGTCGACGAGTTCCGCACCTACCTGCGCGAGCACAACCTCCCGATCACCGCGCAGCGGCTCGCCATCGCCGAAGTCCTCCTCCTCGGCGATCGCCACTTCTCCGCGGAAGAGATCGAGCGCGTGCTCGCTGCGCGCAACGTGGAGGTCGGGACGGCGACCATCTATCGCACGCTCGAAGTCCTCGTGCGCAGCGGGCTCGTCGTCGAGCGCGATTTCGGCGAAGGGTTCAAGCGCTACGAGGCCGCGCGCGGCGTGCCGCAGCACGAGCATCTGCTGTGCACCGTGTGTGGCAAGGTCATCGAGTTCCGCGATGAACGGCTCGAGCGCATGACCGTGCTCCTCGCCGACGCGCACGGGTTTGCACGGCAGTCGCACCGCCTGGTGATCTACGGCGTGTGCGCGGAGTGCCAGGGGGCGGCGGGACGAAGTGAGAAGAGGCTCGAGAGGTGAGAGAGGTTCTGAGTTGTGGGTGATGCGTTCTGGGTGGTTCGCGGTGCTACCCAGAACGCATCA
>DASSNR010000077.1:0-19207 GCA_035687925.1 Gemmatimonadaceae bacterium
GGTCGCACCCGATCTCGGGAAGGAGCAGCGCGTGGATGGCGCGGTCGAGGATTTCTCGTTCGATCCGCGGCTGCTCGATTCGATTTTCACCGGTCTCGAGCGACAGCCCGCGGTATCGGAGCCGAGCGCCGCGCCGGAGCGGCCGTACGCGATGGCGGCCGACCTTCTCTCGAAGGGGCTTCTGGATCGCGCGGCGGCGGAGATCAGTCGTGCGCTCGCGCGCGGCGCCGACATGGCGGATGGGTGGACGCTCCTCGGCGACGTATACGCGCGACAGGGGCTCTACGGCGAAGCGCTGGAGCGATATCGAGCGGCGCGCGATTCGAACGGGAGCACGCCGCCACCGCGCGCGCTCGCTGGTGAGACGCGCGCGCTGCTCGTGCTCGGCCGCGCGGACGAAGCGCGCCCGGCGGCCGAGGCGTTGCTCGCGGCCGACGACTCGAACGTGGAGTGGCTGCTGCTCGTGGCGACCGCCCGCGCGGATTCAGGCGATGCCGCGGCGGCGCGCGAGGTGCTCGATCGCGCACGCGCGCTGGCGCCACAGCGCGCGGACGTACTGAAGCAGTTCGGCGATGTCGCACGCGTGACGGGCGACACCGACGGCGCGATCGATGCGTACCGCGGCGCGCTGGCGCTGGACGGGCAGTTCGCGGTGGTGCACTACGAGCTCGCGCGGCTGCTCGCCGAGCGGGGCGAGGTGGAGGCCGCGGAATCCGAGCTCCTCGCGGCGCTCGACGCAGTGCCGACGTACGTGGAGGCGACGCTCGAGCTCGCGTCGGTACGCCGGCGGGCCGGGAGCGCGCGCGAGGCACTGCCGCCGCTCGTCGATCTGTTGCGTCACGACCCGTACAACATCGATGCGCTGTTCGTGCTCGCGGAGACGCTGCTCCAGCTCGAGCGCCACAGCGATGCGGCGATCGCCATCGATCGCATTTTGCGCTTCGACCCCGAGCACGCGGGTGCCGTGTACCTGCAGGGCTCGCTGCTCGCGAGCCAACATCGGTACCGCGATGCGATCACACGGTGGCGGCGCGTTGTGGAGCTGGAGCCTGAGGGTCCGTACGCGCTGCTCGCGCAGCGCGAAGCACGCACGGCCGCCGATCTGCTCGGCATCTTCCGCGTGCGGGAGGCGGTGTAGCCATGGCGATCGAAGGGCCGCTTCGCGAACTCGGCATTCACGACGTCTTCCAGCTGCTCGACCTGAGCCGGAAGACGGGCGCGCTCACCGTGACCTCGGCGCTGCGCGACAATCGGGGCACGGTGTACTTCGACAACGGTGCGGTCATCTACGCTGCCATTCGCAGCAACCCGCATCCGCTTGGCGAACTGCTCGTGCGCTCGGGGAAGGTGTCGGAGGGCGATCTCGCGCGAGCGCGGCATCTGCAGCAGTCGGGGCGCGATTCGCGGCGGCTCGGTGAGATCCTCGTGGCGATCGGTGCGATCAGCCAGAAGGAGCTCGAGCGGCAGGTACGATTCCAGGTGGAGGAGGTGGTGTTCGAGCTCACCTCGTGGCGCGAGGGATACTTCTCGTTCGAGGAAGGAGAGGCGCCCGAGGTCATGCCGGAAGCGCCGGTGCGCATCTCCACGGAGTCGCTGCTCATGGAGGGTGCCCGCCGCATCGACGAGTGGTCGCGCATCGAGGGGATCGTCGCGCATCCGGGCGTCGTGCCCGCGCTCGCCGTCGTGCCCGAGGATCATGCGGCGCTGCTCGATCTGCTCCCCAACGAATGGGAGGTGCTCGCGGAGATCGACGGCGGCAAGGACGTGCGTGCGATCGCGGCGGGGCTCGGACGCAGCGAGTTCGAGGTGGCGAAGATCGTGTACGGGCTCGTGACGACGGGCGTGGTGGAGATTCGCGATCCGGCATCGGTGCGGCGTGCGAGCGAGGGGAACGGCGCGGAGGAGGCGATCCACTTCGTGCAGCAGGCAAAGGCGGCGCTGCGGTCGGGCGCGTTGGAGCCGGCGCTCTCCGCGGCGCGACGCGCGGTTGCCACCGATCCCAAGAGCGCCGAGGCGCGGCTCGTGCTCGGACGCGCGCTCGCGCGCATCGGTCGGCACGATGAAGCGTGCGATGAGCTGCGTCGCGCGCTCCGCCTCGATGCACTCAACGCCGATGTCCACCGCGAGCTCGGCTACTGTGCGGCGCGTCGCGGCGAGCATGTCGAGGCGGCGGGGAGCTGGGAGCGCTATCTGCGCCTCGTGCCCGCCGCCCCCGATGCGGTGCAGGTGCGCGCCGCGGCAGAAACGGCGAGCCGGCTCGGAACGCTCCTGCAGGAGTACGACGATGTCGGATGAGATCCGTCGCCTGAGCGATGAGCTGGCGCGCGATCCGTCGAGCCTCGTCTTCCTGCAGCTCGGCGAGGCGCTGCGGCAGCGCGGCCAGCTCGACGTGGCGCGCAAGGTCGCGCTCAGAGGACTCGAGCGTCACGCGCACAATGCGGACGCGCACGATCTGCTGGCGCGCATCTGCGTGGACGCGGACGAGCTCGATCGCGCCTTCGACGAGTGGGACGTCGTGCTGCGCCTCACACCCGACCACGTGGGCGCGCACAAGGGGATGGGGTACGTGCTGTTCAAGCAGGGGAAGCTCGAGGAGGCGGAGCGGCATCTGAGCGCGGCCGCATCGCGCGACGCGGAGGACGCGAGCATCGCGACCGCGCTGCACATGGTGCGGCGCATGATGCAGTACACGAACGGCGCGAAGAACGGAAATGGTGCCGCGCCGCCAGCGGAGCTCGCCGCCGCGCAACAGCGCGTGGAGCAGGAAGCGCGACTCCTCTTCGCGGAGCTGCTCGGCGAGGGCGAGCACACGGCGATCCTGCTCGATGGCGACGGGCTCGTAACGGCGGGCGTCTACATGACGGCCGACGGCAACGACGTCGCGCAGGAGATCGGTGCGGAGCTGAGCGGCGTGCGGGACGAAGCGCAGCGCGCGATCCGGCATCTCGAGCTGGGCGACTGGCGCTCGGTCACCTTCGAGACGGAAGTCGCGACGGTCGCGATGGCGCCGGTCGCGCGCGATTCCCTCGTGCTGCTCGCAGCGGGCGCGTCGATGCCGCTCGGCTTCGTGCGACGGATGCTCGACCGGTGCGCGCAGCTGGCCGCCGACTGGCTCGGGGAGGGCGCATGAGCTCGCCGTTCGCGGAGCAGCTCGATACGCTGATTCGTCAGCGTGGTGTGCTCGGGTGTCTCGTCGTCGGCGAGCGGGACGGGATCATCGTCGATGCGAATCTGCAAGTGGGAGTCGACGGGCGTGCCGTCGCGGCGCTGGCCGCATCGCTGTATCGCCGGGCCCGGCTCTCGGCGCGCGCGGCGGGGCTCGGCGGCGTGCGCTTTCTGCAGCTCGAGGCGGAGCATGGCCACATCTGGGCGGCCGGGCGCGACGAGCTGGTGCTGGTGACGATCGCGGAATCGCGCGCGCCTGCGGGGCGCATCCGCGCGACGATGCTGCAACTCGCGGAGGCGCTCACATGACGTTGGCCATCGCGGAAGCCTGGGTCGAGAAACCGCTGCGGCGCTTCGTGGACGATGCCCGCGTGCTGTTCGCGCTCGTGCTGCATCCGAACGGGCAGGTACTCGGGCAGCATGGATTCACGCGCGCCGTAGACGTCATGGGTGCGTGTGCGCTCGCGGCGGCGATTCACGCATCGGCCGATCATCTCGGTCGCGAGGTGGAGGGGAAGCCGTTCAGCGAGATGTATCACGCGGGGAAGGAGCGGCAGATTTTCATCGCGCCGGCCGCGACGCCTGCTGGCCCGCTCATCGTGCTTGCCGTCTTCGATGGTGACAGCTCGCTGGGGCTCGTTCGTCTGTACTTCGAGGAGCTGTGCACGGGGCTGCGCGCCGCCGCGCCGGCGCCCCAGTCCGCAGGTCCCGTCATCCAGGAGAACTTCGAGCACGAGCTGAACCGCAACCTCGCCATTCTCTTCGGACGTGCGCCGGCGGATCCCGCGCGTCCCGATCCGCGCCATCCCATCGCCTGAACGTCCCGTGCCTCTGGTCAACTACTCCACCCGCGAGATCACGTGCAAGATCGTCTACTACGGCCCTGGGCGGTCGGGGAAGACGTCGAACTTGCATTACGTGTACGAGCAGGTGCCCGATGACCGGCGCGGGAAGATGGTGTCGCTCGCGACGCAGACCGATCGCACACTGTTCTTCGACTTCCTGCCGCTCGACCTCGGGTCGATCTCCGGGTTCACGACGAAGTTCCAGCTCTACACGGTGCCGGGGCAGGTCTACTATCACGCGACGCGCAAGCTGGTACTCCAGGGCGCGGACGGCGTCGTGTTCGTGGCCGACAGTCAGGCGCGGCAGCTCGATGAGAACGTCGAGAGCATGCAGGACCTGCACGCGAATCTCGCCGAGCACGGCATCGAGGCGCGGGCGATGCCGATGGTGATCCAGTACAACAAGCAGGATCTGCCACGCGATCTCATCCTCGATCTGCCGACGCTCGAGGATGCGTTGAACTTCCGGGCCGTGCCGTCGTTTCCCGCCGACGCGCTCCGCGGCGCCGGCGTGTTCGAGACGTTGCGCGCGATCTCCGAGCTGGTGCTACAGCGACTGAGTGCATCGAACGGGAGCGCACGATGCTGACGGCAGGCTCCAACGGGACCTATCGCTTCGAGAACTTCATCGTCGGCTCGGCGAACCATCTGGCCGTCGCTGCGGCGCGCGCGGTCGCGCAGTCGCCGGGCTCGGCGTACAACCCGCTCTTCATCTACAGCGGCTCGGGGCTCGGGAAAACGCATCTGCTCCTGGCCATCGCGAGTCTCGCCACGCAGCTGCAGCCGGGGCTCCCCGTCCTCTACACGACGCTCGATGAGTTCGTGGACGAGCTGCACGCGGCCGTCGAGGACGGCTCGATGGACGCATTCAAGGAGCGCTACCAGAGCGTGTCGATGCTCCTCGTCGACGACGTCCAGTTCCTGGCCGATCGTCACGAGACGGAAGGCGAGATGCTGCGGCTGTTCAACGCGCTGCAGCAGGAGGGGAAGCAGATCGTCCTCGCGAGCGACCGGCCGCCCGCGGAGATCGCGGATCTCGACGAGCGCCTCATCACGCGCTTCTCCGGCGGCCTCATGGTCGACATGGGCCCGCCCGACTTCGAGACGCGCGTCGCGATCCTGCGGCGCAAGGCGGAGGAGCGTGGCGTGCAGTTCGACGCGGATGTGATGGAGGAGGTTGCGCACCTCGAGTTCACGAACGTGCGCGAGCTGCAGGGTGCGCTGAACCGGCTCATCGCCTATCAGACGCTCGGGCAGACGCCGGTGACGGCACAGAACATCCGCACGCTGCTCGGCGCGATGCCGATGCCGACGCCGACTCGGCCCGTCGCCACGTTCACCGACGGAGCGAGTGCGTCGCCGGATGAGTTCGTGAGCTTCCTCAAGGATGTGAGCGCCGTGGTGGCCGAGCACATTGAGCCGTGGCGGGTGCGCGTGGGAGAGGCCGCAGCGCATTGGCGCGAGAGCGGTTATCAGGTCGCCACGCTCGAGCGACTCCTCGATGCGAAGGAGGCGCCGGATGTCGAGCGTGAGATCGAGCGCTACGAGCAGACGGTCGCGCGGCTCGAGGAGCTCGCACGCGAGGCGGCGAAGCTCGATGCCGAAGCGGCCGCGGATGACGTGTTCCACGATCCGGAGCGCATTGCCGAGGCGGAGCTCGTCGTGGCGCGACTGCTGGGCAGTGAGGATCCGCCGCCGGGGCCGAACCCCGATCTCGCGCGCGCGGACTTCGAGGTGGGCGCCTCCAACCAGCTCGCCGCGCATTCGGCGGATACGATCATCGAGGAGCCGGGACGCACGTACAACCCGCTGTTCATCCACGGGCCGTCGGGCGTGGGGAAGACGCACCTGCTGCACGCGATCGGGAACGAGCTCATGGCCATGCGCGGCGGCGCGATGCGCGTGGCGTGCGTGAGCGCGAGTGCGTTCGTCGACGAGCTCATCGCCGCCCTCCAGGACGGAACGGTGGAGCGGTGGCGCGCGCGCTACCGCTTCGTCGACGCGCTGCTGCTCGATGACGTGCAGCTCCTCGCCGACAAGGAGCGCACGCAGGAGGAGATCTTCCACGTCTTCAACGCGCTGCACGCGGAGGGGCGGCAGATCGTACTCGTCGCGGATCGCGCGCCCAGGTTGATGGACGGGATCGAGGAACGGCTGCGCTCGCGCTTCGAGGGCGGGCTCGTCGTCGAGATTTCCGCGCCGGATACGGCGCTTCGCGAGAAGCTGTACGCGCGACAGCTCACCGCGGCGGGCGTGGACCCGGAGCGCACGCTCGTCGAGTATCTCGCCGCGCGCCCCGCCGAGAGTGCGTGCGAGATCCACGCGATGGTGGGGCGACTCGTGCAGGCGGCGGGCGTGGTCGGTGTGCCGCTCACCCGCGCATTCGCGCGCATGGAGATCGAGGGCGGGAGCGGCTCGTTTCCGGTCGTGCAGCCGGTGCGCGAGGCGTCGGCCGATCCGTTCTTCCTCGACGATGAGAAGGTCGTCTGGGATTGGCCCGAGATCACCGGTCGCGCGATCGAGGAGCTGCGCTGATGGCGATCAAGGGCAGCCTTCGCGAGGCCAGCCTCCCCGACGTGTTGCAGCTCCTGGCGATGGGGCAGAAGACCGGCGCCCTGAGCATCACGGATCGCAACAACTTCGGGTACATCTACTTCGACAAGGGGCGCATCTGCTACGCGTCGATCGTGAACCGGCGCGACCGCCTGGGCGACATCCTCGTGAAGGAAGGGGTGATCACACCGCAGGAGCTGAACACGGCCATCGAGCAGCAGGGGAAGCACCGCGACAAGCGTGTAGGTGAGATTCTCATCGAGCAGGGCGTGCTCACGCGCGAGGAGGTGCACCGCTACATCCGGCTGCAGATCGAGGAGGCCGTCTACTACCTGTTCGCGTGGACGCAGGGGACGTTCAGCTTCGAGGCGGGGATCCGTCCGGATGCGCACGATGTGCTCGTGTCGATCAACCCCGAGTCGCTGCTGCTCGAGGGCGCGCGACGTGTGGACGAGTGGGGATTGATCGAGAAGAAGGTCCCGAGCTTCGACATCATCTTCGATGTCGAGCGCGGCCGCCTCGCCGCGAGCGATGCGCAGCTCACGCCGGAGCAGGCGCAGCTCGTCCCGCTCATCGATGGCCATCGCGACGTCACCGCGCTCATCGATGCGTCCGGGCTTGGCGAGTTCGATGTCGGGAAGGCGCTCTACGGGCTCGCGACTGCGGGGTTCATCCACCGCGTCGGCAAGTCGCGCCCCGTGGACGACGTGGCGCGCGAGGCGCGTGTCGAGGAGCATCGCAACCTCGGCGTCGCCTTCTACAAGACCGGGATGTACGAGGAGGCGACGCGCGAGTTCCGCCGCGTGGTGGAGCTGCAGCCGGGCGACCGGCATGCGCGCTTCTACCTCGGCCTCGTCGCCATGCGCGAGGCGCGGTGGAGCGAAGCGGCGCAGATGTTCCGCGAGGCTGCCGCGCAGCCGCACGCGAAGCCGGCCGTCTTTCACAACCTCGCGTATGCGCTCGAGCGAATGGGTGAGTACGATGGCGCGCATCAGGCGCTGGACGAAGCCGTGCAGCGCGGCGGTGAGGACGATCCGCGCATCCGGCTCTCGCTCGGCGTCTTGGCGTTGCGCGGCGGGCACATCGAGCGCGCGGACGCGGAGCTGGCTGCCGCGCGTCCGCTCTGGGGGAAGCGCCCGCCGTCGCCCGCATGGTTCCACTACGCGGCACTCGCCGCCGCGCTGGGCGGCGATCTCGACCGCGCGGCCGCGCTCAGCGCCGAAGCGATCGAGACGCACCCGCACGCGGCCGTGCTGTACAACACGCGCGCCGTCATCCTCGAGCGCCGCGGCGACGGCACCGGCGCGGCGCGAGCGGCGGAACACGGGTTGCACGAGGACGGGATGCTCCCGCAACTTCATAAGAACCTCGGCGACTGTCTGTATCGTGCCGGGCGCTACGACGAGGCGCTCGAGGCGTATCAGCGGGCGATCAAGCTCAATCCCGCGCTCGGCGACGACGTGTACTTCAAGCTCGGCAACATCCGCTTCAAGCGGCAGGAGCGCGAGCAGGCGGTCGCGTGCTGGGAGCGGGCGCTTGCCCTCAACCCCGACAACGATCTCATTCGCACCAACCTGGACCTGGTTCGATCCCTGAGCGCATGACCGCACCGAACGCCGACAGCGCGACTGCTCCCGACCTCGCCTTTGTGGCGCTCATGCAGAAGATCACGCGTGAGCGCGGCTTCGAGTGTGCGAGCTACAAGGAGAAGTGTCTGCGCAGGCGGATCGCCGTGCGCATGCGCTCGCGCGGCGTGCACACGTACGCGGACTACGCCAGCGTGCTCGATGCGGATCCCCAGGAGTACGACCTGCTCATCGACGCGCTCACCATCAACGTCACGAAGCTGTTCCGCAACTGGGAGACGTTCGCCGCGATCGAGCGGCACGTGATCCCCGTGCTCTGGTCACTGTCCGATCCCGCGATCGGCGTGTGGAGTGCTGGATGTGCATCCGGTGAGGAGCCGTACTCGCTCGCCATCCTCTTCCATCGGTTCCTCGCGGCGTGCGGCGAGCTCGATGCGCTCTCGCGTGTGTCCATCCTTGGCACCGACATCGACCGGTCGAGCCTCGCGGCGGCCGAGCGCGCGCACTTCGCCGAGGCTGCGTTCGCCGATACGCCGGCCGACATCCGCCGCGAATACTTCTCCGCCGAGCCGCCGTTCACGCCGCGCGCCGATGTGCGCGCCATGGTCCGCTTCGCGCGACGCGACCTGCTCGCCGAATCGCCGCCGGGGCAGGGACTGCACCTCATTACGTGCCGCAACGTGATCATCTACTTCGATCGCCACACACAGGAAGCGCTCTTCCAGCGATTCCAGAACGCGCTCGCGCCCGGCGGCATTCTCGTGCTGGGCAAGGTAGAAACGTTGCTCGGTGCGCCACGATCCGGCTTCGTGGCGATCGACCCGCGCGAGCGCATCTTTCGCCGCCTGTGAGCGAGATCCTCGTGCGGGTGGCGGATGCGGCGACGGCGCAGGGTGGCACCGTCCTCCGCACCGTGGGGCTGGGCTCCTGCGTGGCCATCGTGCTGCACGACGCGGAGGCGCGAGTCGGCGGACTCGCGCACATCCTGCTGCCGAGTCAGAGCCTGTCGCGTGATCGGGAGAACCGCGCGAAGTTCCCCGCCACCGCGGTGCCGCTCCTGCTCGAGCAGATGTGCGCGCTCGGGGCGCGCGCCGAGCGTGTGACGGCGAAGATCGCGGGCGGCGCGAGCATGTTCGGCACGCTGCTTCCGTCGAGCACGCTGCAGATGGGTGAGCGCAACGTCCTCGCCACGCGCGAAGCGCTCGAGCATGCGAAGATTCCGCTCGTCGCACAGGACGTGGGAGGCGATCACGGACGCAGCATCTATTTCCACGTGAGCAGCGGCACCGTGGAGGTCCGCTCGCTGAGCAAGGGTGATGTCGTCCTCTAGTGTGCGCACTGTGCTGGTGGTGGACGACAGTGCCTTCATGCGCCAGCTCATCACGGAGCTGGTGGATGAATCGGGCGAGTTCCGCGTGGTCGGCACGGCGCGCAACGGGAACGATGCGCTCCGGAAGATCCAGGCGCTCGATCCCGATCTCGTCACGCTCGACGTCGAGATGCCGGAGCGCGACGGCCTCGATACGCTCGATGTGATCATGCGCGAGATGCCGCGTCCCGTGGTCGTGCTGAGCGGCGCGTCCGCGGGGCGCGGGGCCGATCTCACCATTCGCGCCCTCGAGCTGGGTGCGGTGGAGTTCGTGCGCAAGCCTGCGGACGCGGCGAGCGCCGGTCTGAGCACCGCGCGCGAGCAGCTACTCGATGCGCTGCGCGCGGCCGCGCAGGTGAGCGCGCGAAACGTCGGCGCCCTCGCGCGCTCGGCGCTCGAGACGCGGCGCGGACCGCCGGCCGCCAGTACCGGCGTTGCATCGCGCGTGGTGGTCATCGCCGCATCCACCGGCGGGCCGCGCGCGCTCACGCAGGTCATCCCCGCGTTGCCACGCTCGCTCGGCGCGGCGGTGCTCGTCGTCCAGCACATGCCGGCGGGATTCACGCGCAGCCTCGCCGAGCGGCTCGACATGCAGAGCCAGATGCCGGTGTCGGAGGCGCGCGATGGCGAGTCGCTGATGCACGGACGCGTCTACATCGCGCCGGGTGGATTCCACATGCGGATCCGCCGCGAGGGGGAGGACCGCGTGATCGCGCTGGACACGTCGCCGTCGATCTGGGGCGTGCGCCCCGCGGCCGATCCCACGTTCCGCACCGTCGCCGAGCACTTCGGCGCGAACGTGATCGGCGTGGTGCTCACGGGGATGGGGCGCGACGGGGCCGCCGGGCTGCGCGCGGTGCACGATGCCGGCGGTGTCGGGATCGCCCAGGATCGCGAGAGCTCGATCATCCCCGGAATGCCGCAGGCCGCCGTCGCGCTGGGGGGCGTCGACCATATCGTGCCGCTCGACGAGGTGGCCGGGGCGATCGCGCACATCCTCGCCGACCGCGATGGGATGTGACCCCGTGGTGGGGCCGGCGGTCTGTATGACGAAGGAGCTCACCACATGACGGCATCCCTACACTGGTCTCCCGATACCGGAGCCACGGCGCGGGAGTTGTTGTTGTTCCGCATCGGGGCCGAATTCTTCGCCGTGGATCTCGCGGCCGTCGAGGAGGCGATCGAAGTCCCTGACGTGCATCGGCTGCCGGACATGCCGAGCGCGATGCTCGGCGTCTTCACGCTGCGGGGGCGGATGCTCCCCGTCTACTCGCCGGCGCAGTGCCTCGATGTATCGGCGACGACCGAGGCCGCGGTCGTGCTCGTGATGCGGAGCCACGGCGACCAGCGCGTGGGGCTCGCCGTCGATGACATCGAAGACGTGATCCTGCTCGACCCGTCGATGATGCACCGGCCGCCCATGCCCGATCCGAACGACACCGTGCTGATCGGCGTCGCGCGGCACGGCGCGGAGCCGGTCGCCGTCGTCGATGCGGCATCGCTCATCGCGGCATGCACGGCCGCCCCCTCCTCCGACACGCCATGACCGCGACCGCCACCAGTCAGCAGATCGTCACCTTCCGCGTGGGCGAGGATCGCTTCGCCGCGGACATCTTCGCCGTGGAGCGCGTGCTCCGGTATCAGCAGCCGACCGTCGTGCCGAATCTGCCGGAGTGGATCGAGGGCGTGATCGACTACGCGAATCGCGTGGTCCCCGTGATCGACTTTCGGCGCCGCCTCGGGCTGCCGCGCATCGAGCCGCGTCCCGAAACGCGGATCATCGTCTTCGCGCTTGGCGACGGATGGGCGGCCGCCGTGGTCGATGCCGTGCACGAGGTGACGTCCGTGAGCGCCGAGCAGATCTCGCCGCCGCCTGCACTCTTTCGCGGACTGTCGGCGGAATATCTGCGCGGGCTCGTACGCAGCGGCGACCGATTGGTGCTCTTCGTCGAGATGGATCGACTGCTGACCACCACCGAGCGCATCACCCTGGAGCGCGTCAGCACGGAATCACCCTCGGCATGAGCGACAGCGACACGGGCTCGCTCACTGCCCGCTACGCCGCACTCGAAGCGCGCCTCGGCAGCGCGACCGCCTATGAAGAGCGCGAGGAGATCAAGTTCGAGATCGTCGCGCTCTTCCACGATCTGGAGCAGGAGATCGCCGAGCGGACGGCGCTGCGCGAGAGCGTGAAGGCGCTCGTCGAGCGGTGGAAGCAGCTGCAGCCAAACGTGCCGCCACCCGTACCGGCACCGCCGCCCGCCGCCGGCTCACCGCCGACCGCAACACCGGCCCCCGCGCCCGCGTTCTCGGGTGAGCGCCCGCAGGTGCAGGCCGACCACCTCGGTGCCTCGACCTTCACCGAGAAAGGGTGGAACCTGATCGCGGCCGGCGATCACGCGGGCGCGGAGAAGGCGCTGCTCAAGGCGCTCTCACTCGCGCCCGGCGATCCACAAACGGAATCGCTGCTCGGATGGGCGCAGATGCTTCAGGAGAAGTACGACGACGCGCTGCTCAACTTTCAGAAAGTCCTGATGCGGCAGCCGGCGAATTCGCTGGCGCGCATCAACGTCGGCTACATCTGCCTGAAGAAGGGGATCTTCGGCGAAGCGATCGAGCATCTCTCGAAGGCGATCCGGTTGGACAACGATCGCAAGGCTGCGCTGTACGCGCACTTCTATCTCGGCCTGGTGTATGCTGAGCGAGAGATGTACGAGGACGCGCAGGCCTTCTTCCGCAAGACGTTGACGCTCGGCCCGAATCTGATCGAGGCATACTACGAGCTCGGGCGCGCCCTCTGGTTCGACGACAAGCGGGACGAGGCCATGCAGGCATGGCGCGACGGGTTCGCGGCGAACAAGTTCAATCCGTGGGGAAAGCGCTGCAGCGAGATGCTGCAACACGTCGAGGCGGGCGGCGAGCCACCGCGGTCCTCGTAACGCTGCTGCTCGTGCTGTGCCCGGGCCTGCTCGGCGCACAGAGTCGAGCAGCGCCCGAGCGCCTGGATCAGGGTCGCTTCACGGTCGTCGCCTATCCGCGCGACGACGCCCTTGCGCGCTCGCTCCTCGCGAGCGCCATGCGCGCCGACACATTCCCGGGGCTCCCGCGCCCGCGCGAGCGTGTGCTCATCGCGATCGCACCCGACATGCGCACGTTCCGCCAGTGGGTGGGACCCGGTGCGCCGGAGTGGGGTGCGGCCATCGCCATGCCCGATGAGCGCCGCATCGTGATGCAGGGGAGCAGCGCCGGCTCCGACGCGGGCGATCCGGTGCAGGTGCTGCGGCACGAGCTCGCGCATCTCGCACTGCACGAATTCCTGGGTGATCTCCCGCCGCGCTGGTTCGACGAAGGCTACGCGAGCTACGCCGCGGGCGAGTGGGGACGCAACGACGTGCTCGCCGCGAGCGTGACGCTCGCGCTGCGCGGCGTGCCGCCGCTCGATTCGCTCGATGCGGAATTCTACGGCGGTGCCACGCGCGCCGATGCGGCGTACGCGCTCTCGTACCGTGCAGTGGCGAAGATGGCGTCGCTCGATCCGCAGCGCGGACTCGCGCTGTTCTTCTCGTACTGGAAGGCGACCGGCTCGATCGACCAGGCGCTGCGGCGCGCGTACGGGCTCACACAGCCCGCGTTCGAGCAGCGATGGCAGAGCGATGCGCGATTGCACTACGGCGCGCTCGCGCTGTTCGCGAATCTGACGCTCGCCTTCCTGCTCGTGCTCATCGTCGTCCTTCCCCTCTACATGGCTCGACGGCGTCGCGATCGCGAGCGGCTCGCGCTGCTCCGTGCGGCGGACGAGGCCGCCGAGCGTGCCGAACGCGAGCGTAAGGAGCGGGAGCGCCTCGAGCGCGAGCGCGCGATCGAGGAGTTGTTGCGCGAGAGCGGGGGCGGAGGCGACGTCGATTAGCCTCGCTTCATGCAGCGCCGCTCATGAGCATCCACTTAGGTGACCTGGTGACGGGGGCACTGCGTCTGTAGAGGGAACGCCTCGAGTGGTGCACGCCGCGCCGCGAGAGCGACGACCACGCGACGCACCTCGAATTGTCTCTGACGCCGAATCCCCATGCCGACCATGACTCGCTCCTCCGCATCGATCGACGATCTGCTGCTCGACGCCCCATCCCGGAGTGACGCGCCCGTCGCCACTGCGACCCCCGCTCACCCGTCGCCCCTTGCGGCACGGCGATACACGCCGTATCGGTTGCACAGCGCGATGGTCGTCTGCACGGCGTGCGGCGAGGCGACGGTGAGCGGCGCATGCGGCTGTACGCGGTCGGCGTGGCCGCGCCTCGAGATCGAGGTGGGTCAGCGCCTGCCGATGTTCTGCGCCGCGCTCCTGGCGTTGGCGTTTCTGGCACGGGTGTTCGCGATGTTTCTGTCGTAGCGGGCGGTCGCAGGCGTGATGGGAAGTGGGTGCCTGCGTTCGATGGATCCACTCCAACCATCACGATCGGCATCTGTGAGCCGGCTCCGTACCTCGACATTTACGCTCGATACCGCATCGATAGGGCTCGCCGGGGTGGTCCTCGGTGTCATCTTGCTCGCCGTGCCGCGGCGACTCCACGCACAGGGCGTCGTTGCGCTTCGACCGCCGCCTGCCTGCACTGGCCCGAGTCCGGCGGACTCCCTGCGGCGCGTGACTGTCTACCTCACCGCCGAGTCGCGCGACTCGACAACTCGCGCACTTCTCGCGAACGCCAATGTGCTGACCCAAGCCGTCGCGGAGCGGATGAGGGCGTTGCTTGGCGCGTCGTCAGGGCAGCTGCCGTCCGGAGAACCGACCATCACCTGGCGCGGCATCGGCAGCGGTCTGGCAATCACCGCGTATCGCGACGGACACATGGTGTCCCGAGTAGCTTCGGATCGCGACGACAGGCCATCCTCGGCACTGATCGCACGCGCGTTCGACGCGCTGCTGGCCTCAGGTGACGCCTGGTTCCTGTGGCCCGACAGCGCTGTCGATTCGCTTTCGTTTGACCTGGAGCTGCGACCGGCGATGCTTGATCGTGCGGGTAACGCGCACTTACTGCCGATGCAGTTCGGGGTCCCCGTGTTCACGGTTGGCGAACCGCTTCCGCTGGAGGAGGACGCTCGAATGATCCAGCAACCTCCCATCCACTATCCGCGCAGCGTAGAATCGGAACGGATCGAGGGGTACCTCGTACTGCAGTTCATTGTCGACTGGACGGGCCGCGTCGATACCAGCACTGTTCGCGACGTCTGGCCTGCGAACCGCCCGCGCCTCACGGGAGAGATGGGACGCTACTACCAAGCCCTCGTGAATGCGGTCCGCGCTGCACTTCCTGACGCGCGCTTCGAGCCCGCGCGCATTGACGGGTGTCCGGTGTCACAGCTCGTACAGATGCCGTTCGCGTTCAAGATGGATCAATAGCAGTTGTCCTCTCGACATTGCGGAGGGTGGGATGTCTCCATTCCGGCCCGGGTGTGCGACACGTGCTTCCACGTCGTTTCGGTGCGTCTCCCGCACTGTTGCGGCCGCACTCGGTCTTGCCCTGGCCACCGCGTGCGCACACGTGCCGCAGCAGACCGCCGAAGCGCCGGCGCCGTGCGCTGGGCAGCGCATGCTCGTCGTGAACAACCACACCGATCTGACCGTCGACGTCTACGCCTACTGGATCTGACCGTCGACGTGTACGCCTACTCACGCGGCTCGACGCCGAGATTCGTCGGCACGGCCGGACCCGGGAGTCACGAGCTGTATCTCGGCGAGGCGTCGGGGCCGTTCGCGGCGAAGGTTGCCGGAGGCAAGCAGGTGGTCGCCGCCACAGGCACGCAGGAACCGCACGTTATGGATCGTGTCACGTTCGACACGAGCTGCCGCACGTCGTAGGGCGAGCGCTCGACGAGCAGGTATCTCGCTTGACACCCCTATCCGCCAGGTCTACACTACAATCCTATGTCCAATCTCCGTTTGCCGTTGCGCCCCGCCGTGTGGTGGGCACTGGCCGCGCTCGCGCTCCTTCTGGGGTACGCAGATCTCGTTCGCGGCGGGATCACGCTCGCGCCGATCCTGCTCGTGCTCGGCTATCTCGTGCTCATTCCGATCGCGATTCTGAAGCGATAACGGACGGCACCATCGGGCGAATAGCTCAGTTGGTTAGAGCGCCTGCCTTACACGCAGGATGTCGGGGGTTCGAGTCCCTCTTCGCCCACTCCCACCGCGTCCCACCCGCCCGAGCGCATCACCGCCAGCGCGGCTGATGCCACCGTGCTCGCGCTGATCGCGTCGAGGCACATCGCTCCGATCGGGCACACGTCGTACTCACATGGACGGCACGGCACGCTCGCGCTCAGCGCGCGATAACGTGTGCCTGCCGGCGGTCCCCAGCGTCCCGGCTCGGTTCCACCGAAGATCGTGATGGTCGGCGTGCCGAGCGCGTACGCGATGTGCGCGGGGCCGGAGTCGTTCGTCACGAAGAGCGCGAGCCGCGCGATGATCGCACCCATCACCGGAATCGGGATGGGACCGGCGAGTGCGAGGACGCCGGCGCCGAGCTCGCGTGCGATCTGTTCGGCGGACGCGCGCTCGTCAGGTCCGCCCAGCACGACGACGGTCCCGCCGTGGGCGTGTCGCAGCGTGCGCGCTACCTCGACGAGTCGAGCCGGCGCCCAGCGCTTGTTCCCCGTCCGCGCGCCGGGCTGCAATCCGATGAGCGGCCGTTCGGCGCCGCCGAGCAGCGCGTCCGCGGCGCTCGCGTCCTCCGGCCAGAGCGGGAATTCGGTCTCACGGCCTTGCGGAGCTGCGCCGAGGAAGGTGGTGAGCGCGAGCAGCGCATCGACCTCGTGCACGCCGCTCGGCAGCGGGAGCGCCGCGGCCAGGCGACCAGGTCCGTCATCACGCCGCACGAAGCCGGCCGTCGTGCGCGCGCCGAGCAGAAGGGTGAAGGGATTCGCGCAGACGCCGGAGCCATGCATCTGGATCGCGAGATCGAACGACTCGCGCTGCATGCGCGCGAAGAAGTCCATCGTGATGCGCGCGTCGAAGAGCTGCTCGGCAATGCCGGGGAAGCCGGGGAAGGGCTCGAAGCGATCGAGGTGCGGCGAGCGCGCGGCGAGATCGCGCACCATCGGGAGCGCGACGAGCGTGATCTCCGCATCGGGGAGCGCGGTGCGCAGCGCGCGAAAGGCCGGCGTCGCGCACACGAAGTCGCCGATGCGCGATGCGCGTACGAGAGCGACGCGGCGCGGCGGCTCGGGAAGTCGCGAGAGGAGGCCTGGTGCGAACGGGTCGTTCATGGTGCGGCTCGCAGCTCGGAGCTGCCTGGGTCGGCGTTCTGCGATTCGAAGCCGCTCGTCGATGCGCGAGCGGCGGGCGCGGATGCCGTCGTACGCCGCGCATACCGCTCGATCATCTCCGGCAGCAGCTCGAGCGCGTGTCCATCGACGGTCCCTCTCGCGTTCAGCACGGTGCTCGGCACCTCCGAGAAGTACGTGCCCGACGGCATGATCGCGCACCCGCCCCACCGTCGCAGAAGCAGGTTCTGCACGAGCACTTCCTCGCCGGAGTGGTAGCGCGGGAGACGCGGCCAGAACGTGAAGCCACCGATGTCGAGCAGCTTCTCTCGGTCGTACATCACGCACGTGCTGACCCAGGCGACCTTGTAGCGTCGCACAGCGCCGGGTGGGAGCGTCCGTCCCACGTGGTACGCGTTCGCGGCGCGATGTAGGTGCCACCGTTCCCACTCGGGCGAACCCGGGTCCACCACTTCGGGGCGCACCGGTCCCTCCCAGTACTCGATGTGCTGCTGTGATGGCCGCACATCATCGATGAACGAGAGCCCCGAAGGGAACGCGCCGACGAATCCGCACCGCTCCGCGTGCAGCAGATCGAGCAGGTACCGGACGACCCATGGCTCCATGAGCACATCGTCGTCCAGATAGAGGACAGCGCTCGATGATGCGTGGCGCAGCAGAAAGTCCCGCTGTTCGGCGATGCCATGCACATCGCCGCGTCGATGCCACTCCACCGTGGCGCCGCGCACCCTGACCACGCGCAACAACGCCTGTACGACGGGCGACCGATCCGCCGGCTCATCGCTCTGATCGGCGATGATGAGGTGCATCGCGCGCTCGGTCTGCGCTGCGACGCCTCCGAGCGTCATGATCAGCGACGACAGACGATTGCGCGTGGGGAGCAGAACATCCACTGCGGACATGGTGCGACCAGAATGGGGATCAGCGCTTGCGCGCGACGATGAGCCGGCCGCCGCCGTCGTGTGCCGCCGAGAGATCCCAACGGGCCACACGCTCGGCGAGCCGGCCGAGCCACGCATCAGGCAGGCGATGCCAGGCTGCAGAGACGATGCCCGCACGCCCCATGCGGAGCTGCTGGGTCAGGTCGAGCGCATCCCACATCCGCACGAGCGATGGGCGGAGATAGGTGCGTGTGTACTCGAGCTCGAGCCCCGCGCGCTCGAGGTGCGCGCGCCAGCGACGCAGCGGCCAGAGGTTCACGTGTCCATACTGGCGATTGCGCCAGCGCGCGTACGGGCCGAGTGGAAAGGTGAGCGCGTCGCTGAACGCCTCCGTCGGCGTCGTGAAGACGAAACGGCCGCGCGGGCGCAGCATCCGATGGACGGCGTGGAACACGGCATCCACGCGCGGGATGTGCTCCAGCACCGAGTTGCTGACCACGGTGCTCATGCTTGCCGCACGCATCGGCAGCGCTTCGACGCGCACGGGGAGGAGCTGCTCGTAGATGCCGCGCCGTGCCGCGCGCTCGAGCGTGCGCGTATCCGGGTCGACACCGAAGGCGACGCGCGACAGCACGCGCGAGACGGCCGCGCCATCACCGCACCCGAGATCGAGCACCGGCGGCTCGTACGTCACCTCGCGCAGTACGGCGACTTCCGCCGCGCGCCACAGGCCAAGCGATGGGCCGAGCTCGCGCAGCAGCGCGCGACAGGTCGGCGCATCGAGATGCACGGCGCGCGACCCGACCGAGGGCGCGGGCGCGCGCGGCGTCGTGCTGCCGCGCACGAGCGGACGCACCCGCTCCCGGCGCCCGGTGGCGCGCCAGTCGACGTCGGCGCTGCTCCGCATCAGAAGATGCCGCGATAGACCGCGCACGAGCGGCAGATCTCCGGCGGCTCGTCCGAGGCGAGCGCTTCACGGAACGCCGTGTACGCGTCGCCGTTCCACGTCGCATCCACACCCTGCTCGGCGATGTTGCCGAAGTTGAAGCGATCGGGGGTCGCGATCATGCAGCACGGCATGGCGTATCCCTGATAGCTCACGTATGCACCCCGCCACGGCCAGTCGCACCGCTTCGGTCCCGGCGTACCGGCGGGATGCACGCGCGGCTGCGTGCGCGGGAGACGGAGCTCGATGCCGAGCTCGGTCGCGACCGCGCGCGCTTCGTCGAAGTAGCGCTCGACGCGCACGGGGTCGTCGTGCAGGAGCGTTTGCGCATCGACGAATTCGCGCATGGGGCGGTAGCGCGCGGGAAGCGCCGATTCGCTGAAGTCGTGGCAGAGGTGCTGCACGAAGACCGTGGTCACACCCCAGTCGTGTGCCCGACGGACCAGCGATGGCAGCTCGTGCAGATTCTGGCGCATGATGACGAGCACGAGCTGCACCGCCGGATGCTCGCTGCCGTGGCGCCGGCGCGCATCCATCAATCGCTCGAGGTTGCGCACGACGCGATCGAAGTGCGCACGCACGCGGAT
>DASSNR010000206.1:0-3416 GCA_035687925.1 Gemmatimonadaceae bacterium
GCCGGTCTACGCGGTGCGCTCCATGCGCGAGGTACTGGCGCAGTCGACCGCGCGGACGTCGTTCACGATGGCGCTGCTCGAGATCGCCTCGCTCGCGGCGCTACTCATCGGCGCCGTGGGTTTGTACGGCGTGGTGTCGTACATGGTGAGCCTGCGTGGTCGGGAGATGGCGGTGCGCATCGCCCTCGGAGCGCAACCCACGGCGCTCAGGCGGCAGGTGCTGACGCAGGCGGTGGCGGTGGCGGCGGTGGGCATCGCGATCGGACTCGCGGCATCGATGATGGTGATGCGCTTCCTCGCCGCGCTGCTCTTCGGCGTGACGCCGACGGATCCCGTCACGCTGGCGAGCGCCGCGGTGCTGATGACGATCGTCGCCGTGATGGCGAGCTGGTTCCCGGCGCGGCGGGCGGCGACGGTCGATCCCGCCACGGTCTTGCGGGCGGAGGGGTAGGCGACCTTGTCATTCCGAGCGTAGGCGAGGAATCTTCGTGACCGGCCGAGATTCCTCGCTGACGCTCGGAATGACAATCGGAATGACAACCTGATAGCCGACTCGCCATGCCCACCGCGCTCCACCCGCCCACTGAATCCGTCGTCGACCGCTTCCTGCGCTACGTGCGCATCGACACGCAATCGGCCGAGGACCAGCCCACCGTCCCCAGCACGCCCACGCAATGGGAGCTCGTCAATCTCCTCGCCGACGAGCTCCGCGCGCTCGGCGCGAGCGACGTGCACGTGGGCGAGCACTGCATGGTCTACGCGACCGTGCCGAGCACGCTCTCGACGTCAACGTCGGCGAAGGTGCCGACCGTCGGCTTCCTCGCGCACGTCGATACGTCGTGCGCGGTGAGCGGCGCGAACGTGAACCCGGTCATCCACGCGAACTATCAGGGCGGCGACATCGTGCTGCCGGCCGATCCGTCGCAGGTCATCACGGTCGCGCAGCACCCGGTGCTGAAGACGCTGATCGGCGATGACATCATCACGACCGACGGCACCACGCTCCTCGGCTCGGACGACAAAGCCGGCGTCGCCGCGATCATGACGCTGGTCGATGTGCTGCTCGCGAACCCGCAGATCCAACACGGTCCCATTCGGGTCGCGTTCACGCCCGACGAAGAGGTCGGCATCGGGATCGACAAATTCGACGTCGCCGAGTTCGGGGCGGACTTCGCGTACACGATCGATGGCAGCACGCTGGGCGAGCTGAACGAGGAGACGTGGAACGCGCGCGAGGCGACGGTCACCTTCCTCGGGCACAGCGCGCACCCCGGCACGGCGAAGGGCGTGATGGTGAACGCGATGTACGCGATGGCCGACTATCTGAGTCGCATGCCGCGCGACATGCTCCCCGAAACGACCGAGGGGCGCGAGGGGTTCGTGCACCCGCACGGCGGCGTGCTCGACATCGAGCGCTCGAGCGTGAAGGTTCTCATTCGCGACTTCGACGTGAGCGGGCTCGACGCGAAGGAGCAGCTGTTACGCGAGCTCGCGCGCGAGACGGCGGCGCGGCTGCCCGGGGTGTCGGTGCAGGTGGATGTGAAGGAGAACTATCGCAACATGCGCGAGGTGCTCGAGCAGCATCCCGAGATCATGCGCTATGCGCGCGAGGCCACTCGGCGCGCGGGGCTCGAGCCATATACCGAGCCGATCCGCGGCGGCACGGACGGCTCGAAGCTCACGTTCCGCGGACTGCCGTGCCCGAACATCTTCACCGGCGGACACGAATTCCACAGCAAGCTCGAGTTCAACTCGCGCCGCGGGCTGGAGAAGACGACGGAGACGCTGGTGCAGCTGGTGCAGCTCGTGGCGGAAGAGGCAGGAAGGGGTATCGCCGCAACCGCTCGACGTCGGCCCGCGGATCCGCGAGGGCGACGTAGCCGTCCGGTCGAATGAGATAGAGCGCCGAGCGCTCGAGTCCCGCGTGCTCCATGTTCGGCTGCCACGTGAAGACGTGGAGCGGGAGCTGCAGCTCGGCGCACGCGTCGGCCAGCTCGCGTGTCGCATCGCCGTACACGTGCACCTGCCACGAGAGCGATGTGAGCGGCGCGAAGTTGTCGCGTCCCGCTTCGAGCTCGACCCACGGCAGCCGATCCCCACCGCGCACGCCGCCAGCCGATCCGTCGCTCAACGCACTGGAGTGGTAGGCGACGCCGATCTGCGACACCGTCTTGAAGAGGAAGCGGCGCATCGGCGGAATGCGGAAGAGCAGGGGGATGATGCGCGGCGCGAGCTCGGTGCGGACGAACCGCGCGAGCGCGCCGCGCTTCGTCACCACCGTGAACACGCGGTCGGTCGTCGCGACGAGCCGCCGCGCGAAGGCGATGCGCTCGGGCTCGTAGCTGTCGAGCAGCTGCACCGACGCGGGATCGCGCAGCGCGGCGGCGAGCTTCCACGCGAGATTCACGGCGTCGCCGATCCCGGTGTTCATCCCCTGCCCGCCGACGGGACTGTGAATGTGCGCCGCGTCGCCGAGCAGAAACGCGCGCCCCGCGCGGAACCGGTTCGCGACGCGATGATGCACGTGATACGTCGAGAACCAGTTCACGCGCAGGATGTCGAGCTCGAGATGCTCGATCGCTCGCCCCTTCACGTCATCGAACGTCAGCGTGTCGTGCGTGCGCCCTGGGGGGAGATCGCGCACGTTGCCGACGAGACGCACGCGTCCGCCGCCTTGGATCACGCGTCCTTCCCCTTGAATGGGAAAGACGATCAGCAGATCGGCGTCCTCGAGATCGACGTGCAGCTCTTTGTCGACGGCCGGTCCCCGCGCCTCCACATCGGCCACATAGAAGAGCCCCGAGTACGTTCCGCCTGGGAACCCGATCCCCAGCTCCTTGCGCACGGTCGATGACGCCCCGTCGCACCCCGCGACATACGCCGCCTCGCAGATCTCCTCCGCGCCATCCGCTCGGCGCAGCGTCGCGCGCACGCCGGTGTCGTGCTCCTCGAAGCGGAGGAGCTCCGTCTCTCGCTCCACGTGCACACCCGCGGCGCTCAGGCAGTCGATCAGCAATCGCTCGTGTGCGTCCTGCGGAAAGACGAGCACGAACGGGTACGGGCTCCGCCCTGCACCGAGGTTCCTGAGCCAGATGCGCGCGACTCTGGTACCGTTCACCCAGAAGTTGCCGCACTCGATTTTGACGCCGCCCGCGATCACCGCGTCGGCGATCCCTACTTGGTGGTAGAGCTCCAGCGTGCGCGCCGCGACGGCGAGCGCGCGCGACGTGGTGCCGGGTTCCGCGGTCTTGTCGATGATGCGCACGGGGACGCCGAGCCGCGTCAACCAGAGCGCGAGCACGAGGCCGGTGGGGCCGGCGCCGACGATCAGGACGGCGGGGTCGGGCATCTGGATGTCATCACCTTACCGTTTTCGCCGAACCGAGGACGGAAACTCCTCGTGGTAGCAGACGCCC
>DASSNR010000230.1:0-4464 GCA_035687925.1 Gemmatimonadaceae bacterium
ATGGGCGAACCGGCGGCGCCCAGACCATATTGGTCGAGCGCTTTCTTGGCTGCCGCGATCACCTCGGGGCGGTACGAGAGGCCGAGATAGTTGTACGACGATAAGTTGAGGAGCTTGAGATGATGCTGCTCGAGCTGCTCCTCCAGATCGATCTCCGTCCCGGGCGGCGTTGACATCGGCTGCGAGTACAAGTAATAGCCGGTCGGCCGCGCGCGGGTATACCACTCGTTGTACGGCTCCAGAATGGCGAAGACATCATCGCCCGACGAGTAGTAAAAGCTACTATAATCGTAGTCGGAGACGCTCGTGCTGGTCTGCGCTTCGACTCGTGTTGCCATGGGTATCCTCCACGTGGTTGACCACAACTCCTCCCCTACGCATGCCAACTCCGGCGCCAGCGTGACGTCCTGGCCCGCGCGTGTCGTTCGCGCGGCGCGGAGCGGGATGTTTCTCGCTACCTCCTGCGCCTACCTTGCGGTCGTGATGGGGCTGGCACAGCGCCTCATCGTGTTTCCGCTCCTGATGCTCGTCCCCAGTCGTCGCCGGCGGTGGATGGCAGCGTGGCTGCATCTGAACGCCCACATGACGATCGGTCTCGCCCGGCTGTTCGCCAACCTTCGCGTGTCAGTGCGTGGGACCATCAATCCCGAGAGCTGCATCGTTGTCATGAATCATCAATCCGTACTCGACATCCCCTTTGCACTCAGGTTGATTCCTGGTCCACAGCCCATCATCCCCACGCGCGATCGGTACCGGCGTGGCATCCCGGCTATCTCTCCACTCGCGCGGATGGCCGGCTTCCCGTTTGTCAGTCAGGGACAGACCAGCACGCGCGCCGAACTCCGTTCGTTGCTCGCCGCGGCGGACTCGGTCGCGCGCGGCGAGGCGTCGCTGCTCATCTACCCCGAGGGACATCGCACCACGGACGGTGAGATCGCGCCATTCATGACGAGTGGGCTGAAACTGTTGCTCCAGCGTGCGCGGCGTCCCGTGTACGCCCTCGTGGTCGATGGCATGTGGCGCGCACGGACCGTCGCCGACGCCTCCGGCTTCCTCGACATGAACGCCCGCGCCGTCGTGCTCGGACCCTTTCCTCCCCCTTCGAAGGACGAAATCGATAGCTTTATCGAATCGCTCCGCTGCCGTATGATCGCCGCACTCGCGGAGCTCCGCGCTTCGTGAGTCGTTTCGCGTCCGTCACACCTGTCGCAGTGCTCTCGATCTCGTCTCTCCTCACCGACCCCACACTTCGCGACGCGCTCGCGACCGGTCTCGATGCGCCGCCAACCCCACGGACCGCACGGCTCGCGGACTTTCTCGCCGGCGCGTTCGGGAGTGCAACGCTCGCCATCATCCATTACGGCTCGCACGCGCAACGCTCCGACGCCCGGCCAGAGAGCGCACATGATTTCTTCGTGATCGTCGATGGCTACGCGAGCGCGTACCGCGCACTCGCCGCGGCCATCCACACCAGCTTCAATCCGCGCACCGCGGCCATCCTCGCGCACATCCTGCCGCCCAACGTGGTGGCCATCGCCACACCCGATCATCCACCAATACACGCCAAGTGCGCCGTGCTCTCGCTTGGCGATCTGCATCGGGCGGGTTCGGGGAGGGCGCAAGACCATTTCACGCAGGGGAGATTGTTCCAGCAGGTCCAGCTCGTGTGGGCGAGGGATGAGGCGAGTCGGCGCGCGGTGATGGAAGTGTTGCTCGGAGTGCGGGCCCGCACGTTCACCTGGGTGCACCCCGCGCTGCCCGCGCGCTTCACGACGGACAGCTACTGTCGTACGATGCTCGAAACGTCCTTTGCCGCGGAGATCCGGCCGGAGGGCGATGAGCGTCTGCAGGTTCTGCTCGATGTGCAACGCGATACGCTGACTCGGGTCTACGGGGCACTACTGCAGCAGCTGGTGTCCCAAAGGATACTTCTGTCGAACGGGAAAGTCTACAGTCTCGTGCGGCCGGCAGGGTGGGTCGAGCGCATGCGGATCGCGTACTATTTCCGGCGCAGCAAGCTTCGCGCGACGCTGCGCTGGCTCAAGTACATCGCCTTGTACGACGACTGGCTCGAGTACATCGTGCGGAAGATCGAACGCCGCAGCGGTGTCTCGGTCACTCTCACTACCCGCGAGCGACGCTGGCCGTTCCTCTTCCTCTGGCCGAAAGTCATTCATTATCTCCGCACGCGCCCGCAGCGCCGCACCCCCGACGCCTCTCCTCGATGACCGCAACCGATCTGTTGACGCTCGCCTTCGCCGCGTTCCTCCTGCTCACGATGCCCGTCTACGCCGTGATCGCGCGCGGCCGTCCGCTCGATGCCGAGGTCGCGAAGCGCCCGAAATCGATCCTCATCGGCTACTGGGTGCGCGATTGGCTCATGTGGATGCTGTCGCCGCTCGAGCGTGGCTTCGTGCGTGCACGCGTGTCGCCCGATCTGTTCAATCTCCTTGGTGCCGCGTTCGGCTTCGCGGCGGGCATCGCATACGCGACGCGCGCGCTCCCGCTCGGCGGATGGCTCGTGCTGTGCGGCGGGCTCGCGGACATCTTCGATGGTCGCATCGCACGAGCGCGCGGGCTCGTTGCGCCGCACGGTGCATTCGTCGATTCCACACTCGATCGATTCGCCGAGACGTTCGCGTTCATCGGGCTTGCCGTGTACGTCGCGCCCGGGCCCATGTGGCAGACGGTCGCTGTCGCGCTCGCACTCGGCAGCTCGCTCCTCGTGAGCTACACGCGTGCACGCGGTGAAGCGCTCGGTGTGGAGTGCAAGGGCGGTGTGATGCAGCGAGCAGAGCGGTTGGTGTTGCTCGTGCTCGCGTCGCTGTTCGACGGAATCGTGACGACGCGCGCCGGGTGGGCGCCCGGGACGCTTCTCGCCGGCACGGTGTTCGTGCTCGGGCTCGGCGCGTTCGGCACGGCGGTGTACCGGACGGTCGTGATCACGCGCGCGCTGCTGCATCGAAACGATACGCGGTGACATGGTTCGATGCGCATCGATCGACCGGGCGTGCGTGACGGCGATCATGCAAGTCGTTGTCGGGCCGACGCTTCTGAGAATGGCATCGGACTCCGCGGCGCGGCGCACGCCGTGCTTCAGTGGGGACGCGAAGCATCGCGTTGTGTGCGGGACGATGATGTCCCACTCCCCACTTCCGGAGCGTACCATGAAACAGATCTATCTGATCCCGGTGTGCCTCCTGCTCGCCGCAGGATGCAGCGACTCCCTCGCACCTGGCTCGCAGGGTGCGCCGCGCAACATGAGCATGACGTTCGGTTCGAGCTCGAGCTCGAGCACCGCGCCCTCGGCGCGCATCGTCGGGTCGCAGCCCGGTGCGTTCGCGGATGTCTCGGCGAGCGACCAGACGAACGCGCTCGTCATCACGAAGGCGCAGCTCGTGCTCAGCGAGCTGGAGCTGAAGAAGATCGAGACCGCCGTGTGCGACGACGAGCATGCCGATGGCTCGAGCTCCGATGACAGCGCGAGTGTCGATCACGATGGGTGCGAGAAGATCGAAACGGGCCCGCTACTCGTGGACTTGCCGCTCAATGGCAGTGTCGGCTCATCGGTGAATTTTACGGTGCCCGCGGATACATATCGCAAGCTCGAGATGCGCGTGCGGACCGTGGACGCCACTGACGACGGTGGTGCCGCGTTCCTCGCCGCCAATCCGTCGTTTGCCGGCGTCAGTATTCGTGTGGAGGGTACCTTCAACGGTCAGCCGTTCGTCTTCACGAGTGACGTGAATGTGGATCTCGAGATCGAGTTCGCATCGCCGATCGTGGTGGATCACGATGGGCTGAACGTGACCGTGAACGTGGACGTGTCGAGCTGGTTCCGCACGGACGCGGGGCTGATCATCGATCCCTTGACCGCGCTCGCGGGCGGTTCCAACGAGTCGCTCGTCACAGGCAACATCCAGGCATCGTTCCACGCCTTTCACGACGACAATCGTGACGGGCACGACGACGACGGCCCGGATCATCACTAACCTGAACTTGCGGCGGGGAGCCTTGCGCTCCCCGTCGCCCCCTGGTGTGCCGACTCTCACGCTCCTTTCTCTCAGCGATTCCTTCATCGCCATGTGGCCCGATCTCGCGTCCGAGTGTGGGCTCACGCTCGTCACTGTCGTTGAGCCCGCCGCATTCGACCGCTTGAGCGGATCGGTGGGAGTGATCGCCGCGGGCGGCGCGGAGGAGCAGCTCGATGCGACGCTCCGCAAGGTTGCGCCGGCGAGCGCGGAAGTGGCCGCCGTCGGCGCGATCGCGAGCCATCGACTCGCCGTGTCGCTCATGCGCGCCGGCGCGTCGGAGTACTTCGCGCTCCCGCAGGACTACGAGCTGCTGCGCTCGTGGCTCAAGGAGCGCGCGGAGCGGTTGCAGACGCTCGCCAGGCGCAGCCAGTTCGCGGCGCGCGAGGAGGCGAAGTATCGCTTCGAGGGAATTCTGGGGTCGAGCGCGGCG
>DASSNR010000234.1:0-3659 GCA_035687925.1 Gemmatimonadaceae bacterium
GAGATCGACGCCGGTGTCACGCTCGAGGAATTCGCCGCGTTTCTGAGCGACGTGCAAGCGCGACTCTCCGGGATGTCCGCGGACACGACGCTCATGCGCCCCGAACGATCGACCCGTATTCGCGTGGGCGCCGTCGGCCTGCGCGAGGGCGTGCGCGACAACGCTGTGGCGCCCGCGTCGATCGCGACGGCGACGGTCGCGTACTCGCTCGATGAGGAAACCGACACCGTCCGCTGGATTCACGAGGAAGTGGCCGCACGCGACGAGCTGCCGCTGCTCGAGGCGGAGACTGTCGTGCGCTCGCTCTCGGTGGCCATGCACGGCACGGGACAGATCGTCGTCCCGCTCCTGCGCCTCAAGCGGTTCGATCAGTACACGACCACGCACTCCGTGAACGTCGCCGTGCTGACCATGGCACTCGCCGAAGCGCTCGGCTTCGGTGCGCAGGACGTGCGTGCATTCGGGACCGCGGGGCTGCTGCACGACCTCGGCAAGGTGCGCGTGCCGAAGGAGATCCTCGTCAAGCCGGGGAAGCTCACAGACGAGGAGCGTGCGGTACTGAACCGCCACCCGGTCGACGGGGCACGCATCATCCTCGAGGGTGACGAGCATCTCGGGCTCGCGGCCGCCGTCGCGTACGAGCATCACATCATGATCGATGGCCACGGCTATCCGCAGCTGCACTTCCGTCGCGAGTGCCACTACGCGAGCCGCGTCGTGCACGTATGCGATGTGTTCGACGCCCTACGCACGGATCGCCCCTACCGCGCGGCGTGGGAGACGGAGCGCGCGCTCCAGTACATCGAGGAGCGCTCCGGCGTGGAGTTCGACGCCGAGATCGCGAAGACGTTCGTCGCGATGATGCGACGACTCGAGTGTCTGGTGACACCGTTGTCCGAGAACCCACCAGCTCCGGCCGCGCATCCCGACCCCGCAGCACCCTTGCCTGCTCCCGGGCTTGCAGTAAGCAGCTCCGCGCCAGCCGCCGCGGCCGGTGCGCCGCTTGCGTCGCTTGCGTCGCAGAGCACATCGGAACCCTCCTGACGCCCGGCGCACGCGCCGCATCCCGCTTCCCGCGTCCCGCACAGCGCATCCCGCACACCGCGTCCCGCTTGCACTCCGCGCCGCGCCACGTCACCTTCCGAATTGTCCGCCCGACGGTCGCGTGAGTATTCGGCCCCCGCACTCCGAGCGGTGCACACACTCCAACACCGCTCTACCTTCCGCATGCGCTCTCGCTCCGGACGCCACACGCTCATCTCGCACGCGTCGCGCGTCGCGGCCTGCATCATCGCCGTCTGCACTGGCGTGTCGGCGTGCTCGAGACAGAGCGCCGATCCGGCACCCAATCTCGCGGGCACTGCACCGCCGATCACGCCCGCACCCGCGCAGCCCATCACGCAACTCACGCCCGACCTGTACGTCGTCTCGACACGCGCGGCCAACATGGCGGTGCTCGCGGGGAAAGACAGCTCGCTGATCGTGGGTCCGCAGCTTCCGTCGCTCGACTCGGCGGCGCGTACGCTCCTCGCCGAGCATCATGCGGGCGCCGTGCGGATGGTCGTCGTGGCGCCGGAGGACAGCGCGGCGGTGTACGCGGACGGCGGTTGGGGACGCGACGATGCGCTCGTTCTCACGCACGAAAATCTCCGCGCACGCATGTCGCAGCTCCGGCATTCCGGCGCCACGCTGCCTCCCGCCGCAGCACACAGCGCGCTCCCGACGCTCGGCTTCTCCGAGGTGGTGCAGATGTACGTGGACGGCAACTCGGTGCACGCCATTCATCATCGAGCCGGCTACAGCGATGCCGATCTCATCGTGCACTTCGAGGACGCGAACGTCGTCTACCTCGGCAACACGCTCACGACGGACGGCTACCCGGCCATCGACCTCGGCCGCGGCGGATCATTGGCCGGGATGATCGAGACGATCGAGAGCTTCAAGCCGTTCCCGGCCACCACCCGCTTCATCCCTGGGCGCGGACCAGTGGCGTCGAAGCAGACGCTCGACGCGTACGGCGCGATGCTCGTCGATGTCCTCGGACGCGTGAAGCACGACATGGACGCGGGGCAGTCGGAAGCGCAGGTGGTCGCATCGAAGCCGACGGCGGGCTACGATGCCCGGTGGGGCCACGGCGCGGTGAGCGCGGACACGTTCGTGCAGATGGTGTACGAGTCGCTCACGGCGGACGGCGCGAGCCGCTAGGTGCGGCGTCACGACGTCGCGTCTGTCGAGCCGGCAGCATCCCGGTGAGCACCCGTGAGGACCAATGGCTCTCGGGATGGGATCCGACGCCGGGGATCGTCTCCATCCACGCGAGCCAGGATAGCCGCGCCACCGTGTGGCGCCGGATCCCGGAGACCGGCGCGCTCGTGCGCGAGGAGGAGCGCTTCCGTCCGTGGCTCCTGCTCGCGCATCTCGAGGACGTGCAACACCTCGGCGCCCGCCTCGGTCGCTTTGACGATCCGACGTCGCGCATTCGTCATCGCGAGCTCGAGGGACCGGGTGCCCTCCGCCATCTCATCACCGCCGACGACGGCCGCACGCTCATCGACGCCGTGCTGCACGGCGCGTCGAAGCGTCTCGGCACGCGCATTACTCACCTCGGCGAGCTCGACCGCGGAAGTGTGCTCGCGCTGCCGCCGGAGGAGCAGTATCTCGTCGCGACCGGGCGGACGTACTTCCAAGGCCTCGGGTTCGATCAGGTGCATCGACTCCAGTTCGATCTCGAGACGACCGGCCTGGATGCGCGGCGCGATCGCCTCTTCCTGATCGCCATTCGCTATTACGACGGAGCGACAGAGGTGCTGGAGGCGCACGGCGACGATGCCGCCGCCGAAGCGGAGCTCATTCGCCGCCTCATGGAGCGGGTGCGTGCGGCGGATCCCGACGTCATCGAGAACCACAACCTGCACGGCTTCGATCTCCCCTTTCTCGAGCAGCGCGCCCGCCGCCTCGGCGTGCCGCTCGTCCTCGGGCGCGTCGACGGCGTCGTGCTCCGGCAGCGCGCCGCGCGGCGCGGCGTATCCGCGCGCACGTTCACCGGCGACCCCGACGATCACCGTCGCATTCGCTTCGTCGCGCCCGGCCGCGAGCTCATCGACACACTCGACGCCGTGCGCCGCCACGACTTCTCGACGCGCGAGCTTCCCGGCCACGGCCTCAAGGCGGTCGCGCGGCACCTCGGCATCGCCGCGCCCGATCGCGAGTACGTCCCCGGCGATCGTATCTACGCGACGTACCGCACCGACCCCGAACGCGTGCGTCGCTACGCGACCGACGATGTCGAAGAAGTCGCGGCGCTCTCACGCCTCCTCGGCGGCGCCGCCTTCGCGCTCGCGCAGATGGTGCCGCGCCGTTACGAGCGGTTGGCGGATGCGGGCCCCGCGACCGGTGTCATCGACCCGCTGCTCGTGCGAGCGTATCTGCGCGCCGGCACGGCGCTCCCCACGCACGAGGAGAGCGATGGCACCCCGCACAGCGGTGCCGCATTGCACCTCTTCGCGTCCGGCGTCGCGCACCGCGTGGTCAAGGCGGACGTCGCGAGCCTCTATCCATCGCTCATGCGCGCCTTTCGCATCGGCCCGGCGCGCGACACGCTCGGCGCGCTGCTCGCGCTCGTCGATGGGCTCGTCGAGCGCCGACTGGACGCGAAGGCG
>DASSNR010000244.1:0-20907 GCA_035687925.1 Gemmatimonadaceae bacterium
GCAGAGATCCTCCCACTGTACCGGGCGTTCATCGAGGATACCATTGCTCTGGCTCGCACGGTCTGCGCCAACATCGCCGTCGTTTGTCCACTCGGTGACGGCGACGAACTTGCCGCGTGGCTGCCGTCCGATGTTCGCGTCGTGCCGCAGCGCGGGCAAGGTCTCGCGGATGGTCTCGCATCGGCGTTCGAGCTCCTCTGCGAGCCGCCGCGCCGTGTCATCGCGTTCAATGGCGACGGTCCGCATCTCCCGCCGGCGGTGCTCGACGCAGCCTTCGCCGCGCTCGCGGATCACGACCTGGTCTTCGGGCCGTGCGACGATGGCGGGTTCTACCTCGTGGGTGCCACGCGGACACATGCCGGCCTCTTCGATCCGTACGCAATGGGGACGGGCTCCGCGCTCGCAGCGCTCATCGCGCAGACGCGGCGACTCGGCCTGTCGTCAGCCGTCACGGCCGAGCACTATGACGTGGATGTCCCCGCGGATCTCGCCCGCCTCACCAAGGAGTTGCTGACCCGGCCCGAGCGCGCGCCGAGGACTGCGGCGCTGCTCGCGCAGTGGGCGCGCAGAGCCTCCGTCTCTGGTCGCGGATCGGAGTCATAGCGGCGAGGACATCCAACAGCGAATCAATACAGCGTCCCGTGTCGGAGCGGCGTGTAGAGAAATGCCGGCTCTCCGATGGAGCTTGAGCGGGATTCGCCGAGCCCAGTCGCGAGCGCGGCCGCCATCACGCCTACCGCAAGACCGCCGCAGCGCGCAATCCAGCCGCCCTCGGCGAGGAAGCGGCCCACAGCTTCCGCGTCACCGATCGCATCCGCGGTAGTACTCTTACCGGGACCGACGACGCTGACACAGTATCCGATTCGGCGCGTACGCATCATACGCTCTGCATCGTGCTCCCGCCGACATGATCGACGCACCCCGCCTATCCTTCAACCTTACCTCATGCCCGCTTCTTCGAGTGACGGCATTGTACTGTCCGAGTACGATCCGTCATGGCCCGCTCAGTTCGCCGCAGAGCGAACACGAATCCTCGATGCGCTCGGTAGCCTGAAGGCCGAGATCGAACACATTGGAAGTACCGCTGTCCCCGGACTCGTCGCCAAGCCAGTCATCGACATCACGATCGGTCGGTCGGCAGAGTCGAAGCTCCGCCCCTACATCGATGCACTGCAGAGGCTGGGCTACGAGTATCGAGGAGAGTCTGGGATTCCCGGTCGGCATTACTTCCGGCGTGGCCGGCCGCGCACGCGTCACCTACACTTGGTCCCATACGGCGGCGATCTCTGGCGCCATCATCTGCGCTTCCGAGATCGCCTGCGCGCCGACCCAGCGCTCGCGGCACAATACGCTGCTCTAAAACGCCGGCTTGCCACGCAGTTCGCGGCAGATCGCGTGGCCTACACCGAGGCGAAAGCGCCGTTCATCACGCGCGTCTTGAGCGTGAGCATGATCCATCCCGAGGATCGTTCCTTATAACGTCCTGTGTCAGAGCATCCTTGACACAAACACGGCTGCTCCAATCGCTGCGGAAGTGTACTGTGCCCAGCCGACGAGCAAGCGAGGTGTTTCTCCACGTCCCTGCGCGATGTCGCACCTGCAGCGACCGCCGGCCTCCCAGCGTGCAGCCGGTTTCACTATATGCTAAGTTGGACGTACTCCTGACCTTGGCGAGCTTCCGTCCCTTCGAATGCCGCAACTCCGAGCGCGACTAACATCCGCGTTGGGCAGTCACTACACCATCGAGCGCGAGCTTGGCGGCGGCGGGATGTCGCGCATCTTTCGTGCGCGCGACGAAACGCTCGGTCGCGACGTCGTCATCAAGGTGCTCGCGCCGGAGCTGGCCGAGGGGCTGTCGGCCGAGCGCTTCGAGCGCGAGGTGCGGCTCGCCGCGCGGCTGCAGCATCCCCATGTGGTGCCGGTCATCGCCGCCGGGATCGCCGGCGGGCTGCCGTACTACACCATGCCGTTCATTGACGGGGAGTCGCTGCGCGCACGCCTGACGAGCGGTGTGCCACTCGGGCTCCCGGTCGCGGTCAAGGTGCTAGCGGATGTGGCGCGCGCCCTCGACTACGCGCACCGGCAGGGCGTGGTGCACCGCGACATCAAGCCGGAGAACGTGCTTCTGTCCGACGGCATCGCGGTCGTCACCGACTTCGGCATCGCCAAGGCGCTCCGCGCCGCGAAGACGCAGGCACCAGGGGGCACCCTCACGCAGATCGGCACTTCGCTCGGCACGCCCGCGTACATGGCGCCGGAACAGGCGGCGGGTGACGTCGTGGACGCGCGAGCCGATCTCTACGCATGGGGCGTCATGGCGTACGAGGTGCTTGCCGGTGCGCATCCCTTCGCCGGCAAGACGACCGCACAACAGCTCATCGCGGCGCAGATCGCCGAGCGCCCGGCGCCACTCGCGAGCCGTGCGCCGGGCGTGCCGGCGCCGCTCGCCGAGCTAGTGATGCGCTGTCTCGAAAAAGAACCCGCGGCGCGGGTGAGCGATGCGAGTATGCTCGTGGCGGCACTCGAGTCCCCGCAGCTGCGCGACGTGCCCGGGGCAGCGCCGCGCGACGCACCGCACGGTGCGCGGACATCGCGACCGGCACCGCTGCGCTGGATGCAGCGGCACCGCGCATCCACAGCTGCGTCGATCGTCGGTGTGATTGCCGCCGCCGGCATGTTGCTGGGCTGGCATCGCCTCGCACCACTGCTCTATCGCCACGGTGCGCCGCCCGCCGCGACGGCTGCGCGCACCAGCGCTTCCGCCCCGGCCGCGATCACCACCGTCGCCGTGCTGCCGTTCGTCAACACCGGCGGCAACGCGCAGGACGAATACTTCTCCGACGGCATGACGGACGAGTTGGCGCACGCGCTCTCGCGACTCCCGTCGCTCCGCGTCGCCGGCCGCACGTCGTCGTATGCGTTCAAGGGGAAGGAAGTGCCGGCGCAGCAGATCGGCCGCACGCTCAACGTCGGCGGCATCGTCGAAGGCACCGTCCGTCGCGCGGGCGACCGGCTCCGCATCACCGCGCAGCTCACGAGCGCGGCGGACGGGCTCGTCGTCTGGTCGGACGCGTACGAGAGCCGCGCGACGGATGTGTTTCAGGTGCAGGATCAGTTCACGCGCGAGATCGTGAGCGCGCTCGAGCCGGCGTTGCGCGGACGCACGGCGGCGACAGTAGCGGACGTGAGTCGTGGCACGACGGACCCCGCGGCGTATGATCTGTATATGAAAGGCCGGTATTTCTGGGCGAAGCGCACGCCCACGGGCCTCACGCGCGCGATTGGCTACTTCAAGCAGGCGATCGCGCGGGATCCCACCTTCGCGCGTGCTCATGCGGGCCTCGCCATGGCGTACGTCGTCCTCCCGTACTACATGGCATTGAACGCCGATTCCGTGCTGGCACTGGCGTACAGCAGCGCGACACGCGCACTGGCACTCGATTCGACGCTCGCCGATGCGCACCTCGCGCTCTGCGCACAAGACATGGGAGAGGGTCACTCCGCCGAGGCCGAGCGGCAGTGTCGCGCGGCTCTTGCGATCGCACCCAACGATCCGACGGCCCCGCAATGGCACAGTGAGAACCTCGCGTGGCTCGGGCAGCTGCCGGAGGCAGTGGCCGAGGCCAAACGTGCCAGCGCTCTCGATCCGCTCTCAGGGGTGATCTCGGGCGGTGTGGCGGAGATGCTCTATCTATCCCGCGACTTTCCATCTGCCATCGTCGCCGCGCACCACACGATCGCACTGGATTCATCGTTTACACCGGCCTACATGACGTTGTCGCTGGCCCAACTCTTCGTCGGCCGTGCCGACTCCGCGGTCCTGGCTGCGGAAGCGGCATTCCGCCGCGACTCGACCCTGCCGGGCGTGCGCGGCGCTTTAGTGCTGGCGTACGCGGGGGCAGGCCGCTGGAGCGACGCTGAACGCGTACGCGCGGTCATCCAGCGTGACCGCGAACGAAGGGCTCCGCGCGAGGGACACGCGATCTCGTTCGACCAGCTTGCGGCGCTGACGGCGTTCGGCATATCCGCGAACGATCGCGCGGCGATGATCCGGCGAATCGATTGGGCGGACATGCGTACGATCACGTTTAGCGCGTGCGATCCGGTATTCGATCAGCTCAAGACGGACCCGGCCTTCGCCGTCGCCGCCAGGAATCTCGGCATGGGTGTGTGCGCGGAAACGACACCGTGGCCGATCAAGCCACGCACATGAGTCAGCCGGTCGATCTCGCGCGCGGGCAGCGGCTGGCCTAGATGTCCGATTCGGTGCGCGATTCTTTATCTGACCAGCTGGGGTCCTCTCTCGGCGGCAGGTATTCCATCGAGCGTGAGCTCGGCGCGGGCGGTATGGCGACCGTGTATCTCGCCGAGGATCTCAAGCACCACCGCAAGGTCGCGATCAAGGCGCTGCACGCCGAACTCTCGGCGATCCTCGGTCCCGAGCGCTTCCTCAAAGAGATCGAGCTCACCGCCAATCTCCAGCATCCGCACATCCTGCCGCTCTTCGACAGCGGCTCGGCGGACGGTCTGCTGTTCTACGTCATGCCCTACGTGGACGGTGAGACGCTCCGCGGCCGGCTGGAACGCGAACGCCAACTGCCCATCGCGAGCGCGGTGCGCATCGCGACCGAAGTGGCCGACGCGTTGGAGTATGCGCACAAGCGCGGTGTGATTCACCGCGACATCAAGCCCGAGAACATCCTGCTGCACGACGGCCGCGCACTCGTTGCCGATTTCGGCATCGCGCTCGCCGTTGAGCAAGCCGGTGGCCAGCGGATGACGCAGACCGGCCTCTCGCTCGGGACTCCGCAGTACATGTCCCCCGAGCAAGCGATGGGCGAGCGCCACATCGATGCGCGCACCGACATCTACGCCTTAGGGGCAGTCACGTACGAGATGCTCGTCGGCGAGCCGCCGTTCACCGGACCCACCGCGCAAGCCATCGTGGCGCGAGTGATGACCGAACAGCCGAAATCGCTGACGGCGCAGCGGCGGAGTATCACGCCGGCCGTCGAAGACACTGTTCTCACCGCCCTCGAGAAACTTCCAGCGGACCGATGTGACAGCGCCGCGGAGTTCGCGAGACGTCTGACCAGTGGACAGGCGGCCGGAGCGGCGGGCGCACGGACGCGCGCCGTTCGTCGCCAGCCGACGTTCGTGCTCCGGGCCGCCGGTGTCGCCGCGGGCGCGCTCATTCTTGTCGTCGCCGCATTTCTGATGGCGAAACACCGCTACGAGCCACGGTCGCCGATCGCGGCATTCGGCAGCGCGAAGAAAGTGACGTGGGAGCGCGGCCTGGAGATGGAGCCGGCGCTCTCACCCGATGGGAAATACGTCGCCTACGCCGCCGGAACCACGATGAGCATGCGGATCTACGTGCGGCAGGTGAGCGGAGGACGCGCCACGCGGCTCACTGACGATTCGCTGGGTGTGGAGATCAATCCGCAATGGTCGCGCGATGGCTCGCGGATCTTGTTTCTCTCGGAGAGCGGCGTGTTCAGCGCGCCGTCATCCGGTGGACCGGCGCGACCGGAAATGCGCGCCGTCGCGCAGGGTCCGATCGTCTCCGCCGTGTGGGCGCCCGATGGTCAGACGATCGCGTACTCGGTGGGGGATTCGGTGTACATCCGGAATCCAGCGGGGCAGCTTCGCCCGCTCGCGCGTGTCGCAGAGGCCTCGCTGTGCCAGTGGGCGCCGAGCGGTGAGCTCATCGCGTGCGCGTCGGGCAACTCCAAATACTCGATTCCCGGATACACCCTCGGCAACCTGTCGCCGAGTCGCGTTGTCGTCGTTCGCGTGCGCGACGGCGCAACGTCTGTCGTAACCGACAGTAGCTCCGTGAATCAGAGCCCCATCTGGTCGCACGATGGACGGTGGCTCTACTTCGTGTCCAACCGGCTCGGTCCGCAAGACATCTACGCCGTGCGCATCTCGCGCGACGGCCGCGCCGATGGCACCCCCGTGCGGCTCACGACTGGACTCGGCGCGCACTCCATCTCCATGTCCGCCGACGGGTCACTCTTCGCGTACGATGTGTACACCGCGACCGCCAATATCCGATCACTCCCATTTCCACCAAACGGCGCAGGAGCGGCGGCGGCGACTCCGCTCACCACCGGTGAGCAGGTGATCGAATCCGACATCCCATCACGGGACGGCAAATGGATCTACTACGACTCCAACGTGAGCGGGACATCGGAGCTCTACCGTCAACGCCTGCCGAACGGTGAGCCGGAGCAGCTCACGTTCGACCCGACGGACGATTTTTCACCGGCACCGTCCCCGGACGGTCGCGAAGTCGCCTTTCATTCATGGCGATCCGGGTCACGCGATCTGTACGTCTTACCGCTCGATGGCGGAGCTGTGCAGCGTGTCACCGCCACGCCACATCAGGAGGCCAAGCCGACGTGGTCTCCGGATGGCAACGCCCTCACGTATGACATGTTCGATGAGGGTGGAGTCTGGATCGTGCGGCGTCGGAACGGCGTGTGGGGGAAGCCCGTGATGCGAGCTGCCGGTGGGGGTGCGGGATTTCCTATCTGGTCTCCGGACGGACACTGGATCGCGTACACCACCAACACCGCCATTGGCGGCTCGCTCATGATCATCAACCCGGACTCCGGCGTGCCACGCTTGGTGTTCGATCCGGCGAAAAATCATGGACCGCGCGTAGAGCAGTCGTACTGGAGCAGCGACGGCCGAACGCTCTACTTCAAGAGCCACGGTCCGAGCGGAAACGCGGAGTTCTGGTCAGTGCCGGTTGCCGGCGGACGCCCGACGCTGCTGACCCGTTTCAGCGATCCAACCCTGCCGTCGTATCGGCCCGAGTGGGGCATTGGTCCGGGGCGAATGTATTTCACGATCGATGATCGGCAGAGCGACGTGTGGGTGATGCAGGCGACGCCTCGGTGACCCATGTGGCCCCGAGGCACGCGCGATACAGCGAACACATGAGATGGCGGTCAGCACCATAATCTGCGGGAGGGCGTCATGGCACACCTACTGCGCATGCTCGGGCTCCTAGTCTTCCTCGGCAGCACGCTCGGCGAGCGCGCTCCGCTTCAGCGCATCACCGACAACGACAACCGCACGCCGGCCGGCACGCTGCACGATGGCGTGCTCACCCTGCATCTGCAGGTGACGCACGGCATGTGGTACCCCGACGCCGACACCGACCCCGGCACGGACGCCATCGCCTTCGCCGAAGAGGGACACGCGCCATCCATCCCCGGCCCGCTCATCCGCGTGCCCGTCGGGACGGAAGTGCGCACAACGGTGCACAACGCGCTGGCCGATTCGGATATCGTCGTGATCGGGCTGACGGGCAAGCGCGGCATGGCCGACACCGTGCGCCTCCGCCCGGGCGAGACGCGTGAGCTGATCACGCACGCGACCGCGGCCGGCACGTTCCTCTACCGCGCCGTGACGTCGATCCGCCCCCGCGGCGTGGATCCCCGCGTCGGTGACGACGGCATGCTCGGCGGCGCATTCCTCGTCGATCCGCCGGGCCGAGTGGTGCCGGACCGCATCTTCGTGCTCATGCAGTGGATCGACACCCTCCGTCTCAAACCGCGCGGCGCCGAAGGCGACGAGCTCCTGACGATCAACGGCCGCAGCTGGCCGAACACCGAGCGCTTGCAGTATTCGCTCGGCGACACCATCCGCTGGCGCATCGTCAACGTGTCGTTCGACACGCACCCGATGCATCTGCACGGTGCGTTCTTCACCGTGCTGAGTCATGGCGGCGTGAACGCGGACACGATCTACTCGGTCGCCGACCGGCACGAGGGCGTGACGGAGCGCATGGCGCCGCTCACGACGATGACAATGCAGTGGGTGCCGCCGCACGCGGGGAACTGGCTCTTCCACTGTCACCTGAACTTCCACATCATGGGCCATCCGTCGCTCGGTCCGGATACGGCGTACGCCGGGATGTCGTCGAGCATGCCCGAGCACCGGATGGGCGGCCTCGTCCTCGGCGTCATCGTGCACGGCCCAGTCGCTGCGGACCCGCGTCCACACCGACACCTCCGGCTCGTCGTCGAGCAGTACGACTCGGTGCCGGGCGAGCTCACGCCGCCGTTCAGCTTCGAGCGGGACAACGCGAGACGGATGACCATTCCCGGCGCTCCCATCATCGTGACCCAGAACGAGCCGATCGCGATCACCATCGTCAACCACACACCCGACGGTACGTCGGTGCACTGGCACGGGCTCGAGATCGAGAGCTACGACGACGGCGTCGCGGGGTTCGACGGCGACGCACACCGCACCGCGCCGCTCATACAGCCGCACGATTCGTTCACCGTACAGCTGACGCCGCCGAGGGCGGGCACGTTCATCTACCATTCGCACTACGACGACATCCGGCAGCAGGGCGGCGGGCTCTACGGGGCGTTCATCGTGCTGCCGCCGGGGACGAGGTGGGATGCGCAGCACGAGCGCGTGATCATCTTCGGCGAAGCGCGCGACACATCCGCGATCAAGATCAACGGCGTGGATCACCCGACGATCGCGATGCAACGCGGCGCGACGTACCGGCTGCGCCTCATCAACATCACGCTCGACCGCGCGAACCTCCACGTGTCGCTCACCAGGAACGACACGCTCATGCGCTGGCACCTCGTTGCGCACGACGGCGCGGACCTCCCGGCGCGTCAGGCGCGCCAAATGCCGGCCACGCTGCTGGTCACGATCGGGCAGACGGATGACGCGATGTTCACGCCGGACCGCGCGGGCACGTACGCGCTCGAGGCGCGCGATGGAAAGGGCGACCTGCTCCGCTCAGCGACGATCGTGGTGACGGAGCGGGCGCGGGCGGGGGCGGGAGCGCGGAGGCTTCACGGATCGCGGCGTCGTTCACGTGCCTAGCGCCCCCCGTTCGCTCCCATTTCGGACGGCGCGCGATCGCGCACCGCCAACTGATCGAGCACGTCGAACACGATGTCCTCGGCGCTGAAGTCGTCCTCGATCGCGCCCATCGCGCACACCGATGCACCGCCGAGGTCGCGTGCGTGGAATGCGCTGGCGCTGTAACACGGACCGCCACCGTTGTGGCCCACGACCAGGCCCCACGGCGACATCGGATCGCCCATGAGACCGAGTCCGTAGCTCGGCCTTCTCCAGCGTGAAGCGCCGTCCTGCACCGATGAAGCCGTCGCGGGATTCGTCGGAACATCGACCAACTCCATCATCTGGTCGAGCGACGATCGCGACAGCAGCGCGCCGCGCATGAGACCATCGAGGAAGCGAACCACGTCGGACGCGGTGGACGCGACCACGCCGTGTGAGACCCAGCCGGGATGGTAATGCGCCCGCACATCGCGCGGAGCGCCGTCTGGCGACAGCGCGGACGATGTGCCCGGCGCGAGCGTGGCGAGATCCGCGATGGACTCGGCGACGAACGTTCTGCGCAGGCCGAGCGGCCGCGCGACGCGTTCCGCGATGAGCGCTCGATACGACGCGCTCGTCACCTCCTCGGCGATGCGCTTGAGCAGCATGTAGCCGGGATTGGAGTACGTCCATCCCTGACCGGGTTCGAACAGCAGCCCCTTGTCGAACGTCTCGGCGGCGAACCGCTCGAACGACCACGGCGTAGACGGCGATGACTTCACGTCCTCGTGATACGCGCGAACGGCGCCGTAATCGGGAATGCCGGCGGTGTGGTTGAGGAGACGACGAAGGGAGATCCGATCCGCGTGCGGGACGCCCGGGCACCACGTCGCCAATCGATCATCGAGGCCGAGTTGCGCGTGCTCGCACAGCTCGAGGATCAATGCCGCGGTGAACGTCTTGGTGATGCTGTAGGCAAGGAACGCGGGCTCCTGAGCCGATGTCGGGACCCAGGATGCACACGGCTCGGCGCCGGCTCTCTCGATGACGGCCACACTTGCGGCGCCACGGCCGCCAGCCGCCGCGGCGAGTGTCTCCGTCAACCTCACGCTGGCCGCGTCACGACTCACGCGTGCGTGCCCACTCGCTTCGCGATAGGAGAACGGCGAGCAGCAGCGCTCCGATGGTGATCCCCGCATCGGCGACATTGAACGTCCAGAACCGGTGCGCCCCCACGCCCACATCGATGAAGTCGACGACGCCGCGCGCCGAGGACACGCGATCGAGCAGATTCCCGATCGCGCCGCCGCACACGAGTGCGAGCGCGACAGCCGCGATGCGCCTCGTGGGCTCGGCCCGCCGATACAGCTGCGTGAGCACGACGAGGCTCGCGATCATGATCAGAATCAGCACGGCCCGAGACCACGGTCCCCAATCGACGCCGAACGCCGACCCTGCGTTGTAGGCGAGCGTGAAGCGCACCGCCGAGCCGATCACATCGTGCGGGACCTGCGCGGGGCTGAAGTGATCGACGGCCAGCTCCTTCGTCGTGCAGTCGGCCAGCACGAGCAGCGATGCGAGCGGCCAGAAGATGCGCGCCTTGGGGAACATGAGGAGATGGGGGCGGGGGAGCATGCCGATCGAGTCGAAGTATACGTCAGGATGGAGGCTCGATGGCGGTGGCTGCCGTGGCGACCCGCTTCTCGGTTGAGGGCGCCCACGTCGAAGTGTATCATACCCGCTTGGGAGCGCCGAAAGACTTCGACGAAACGGGTGCTGCGCCGATGGGCATGCCTTCCCTCCCACCTGAGCCATTCGACGACGCCCACGCCCGACGATGCCCGATTTCAGCTTCGATGACGAGCTACGCGCGGTCGTGTTCGCGCACGTGCAACAGCTCCGCGACCGGTATGGCGGCAGGCTCCCTCGCGCGGAGCTGAGCACCGGCGTGCTGGTGCGCGGCAGCCGCGTGCCGATCTGGAATTATCAGAAGGGGATCTTCAAGCCGGCCGCGCTCGGCCATGATGGTGCGGCGCTCAGCGTGCAAACATCGGCGGAGTCGCCATACGCCGACAGTCACGACCCCGACGCCGGGCACTTCATCTACAAGTACCGCGGCACCGATCCCGATCATCCGGACAACATCGCGCTGCGCAGGGCAATGCAGTACCAGCGGCCCCTACTCTATCTCGTGGCCGTGGACCCCGGCATGTACGACGCGATCCTTCCCGTGTACGTCGCAAGCGATGACCCGGCCCGACTGCAGTTCACGCTCGTCGCCGACCATGCACTGGCGTCCGTTACCGACGCCGTGATGACCGCCGCACGACGCGAGTACGTCACGCGCGCCGTCATGCAGCGGCTGCACCAGCAGCAGTTTCGTCGTATGGTGCTCAAGGCGTACCGCGAGCAGTGCGCAATCTGCCGCCTCCGCCACGTCGAGCTACTCGATGCGGCGCACATCCTCCCCGATCGCGATCCACGCGGCGACCCCGTCATCACCAACGGGCTCGGGCTGTGCAAGATCCATCACTCGGCGTTCGACGTGAACATTCTCGGCATCGACCCCGATGCGCGGGTGCATATCCGGCACGACATCCTCGACGAGATTGACGGGCCGATGCTGAGACATGGGCTGCAGGAGGTGCATGGCGCCAAGCTCATGCTGCCGCGGCACGCCGAGCACCGGCCGAACCGGGACTTTCTCGAGGAGCGGTTTGCGCGGTTTCGGGCGGCATAGGGTCGGCGGCGCAACTACCCCCGCACCAACTTCTTGTACCTGATCCGATGCGGCTGGTCCGCGTCGGCACCTTTGCGCTTGCGGAGGTCCTCGATGTACCCCTGGTAATTCCCCTCAAACCACACCACCTCACTCTCCCCTTCAAACGCCAGCATATGCGTCGCCACCCGATCCAGAAACCACCGATCGTGTGAGATCACCACCGCACACCCCGCAAACTCCAACAACGCCTCCTCCAGCGCGCGCAACGTATCGACATCCAGGTCATTCGTCGGCTCGTCGAGCAACAACAGATTCCCGCCGCTCTTCAACACCTTCGCGAGCTGCAGCCGATTCCGCTCCCCACCAGACAGATTCCCGACTTTCTTCTGCTGATCCGCCCCCTTGAAGTTGAAGCTCGCGAGATACGCGCGTGAGTTGATCTCCCGCTTCCCCACCTGCAGCATCTCCTTCCCCTCGCTCACCTCCTCCCACACCGTCTTCTCCGCATCCAGCTCGCGAATCTGTCCCACGTACGCGAGCTGCACGGTTTCGCCGAGTCGCAACGTCCCGCCGTCCGGCTGCTCCTGCCCCGCGATCATGCGAAACAGCGTCGTCTTCCCCGCGCCGTTCGGACCGATCACGCCGACGATCCCGCCGCGTGGCAAGCTGAACGACAGATCCTCGAACAAGAGCGTATCCCCGTACGCCTTCCGCACCTTGTCCGCGATGACGACATCGTTCCCCAGCCGCGGCGCCGGCGGAATCACGATCTCGGCGGTCGCGATCTTCTCCGCCACATCCTCGCTCGCCAACGCCTCGTACTGCTGGATGCGCGCCTTGCTCTTCGCCTGCCGCGCACGCGGCGCCATGCGGATCCACTCGAGTTCTCTCGCGAGTGTCCGCTGCCGAGCGGACTGCTGCTTCTCCTCCTGCGCGAGCCGCGTCTGCTTCTGTGCGAGCCAGCTCGAGTAATTCCCCTCCCACGGAATCCCCGCACCGCGGTCTAGCTCGAGGATCCACTTCGCGACGTTGTCCAGGAAGTACCGGTCGTGCGTGATCGCCACCACCGTCCCCGGGAATTCCGCGAGATGCCGCTCGAGCCACGCGACGCTCTCGGCATCGAGGTGGTTGGTCGGCTCATCGAGCAGCAGCAGGTCCGGTTGCTCGAGCAGCACGCGACACAGCGCGACGCGGCGGCGCTCTCCGCCCGAGAGCTTCGTCACGTCCGCGTCCGCCGGCGGCAACCGCAGCGCGTCCATCGCGATCTCGATCGTGCGATCGAGCTCCCAGAGGTTGTGCGCGTCGATCTGCTCCTGCACCTTCGCCTGCTCGTCGAGGAGCTTCGTCATCTCGTCATCCGACATCGGCTCGGCGAACTGCATCGAGATCGCCTGAAAGCGATCGAGCAGCTCGCGCTGTGAGCGCACCGCGTCCTCGACGTTCCCCTTCACGTCCTTCGTCGGGTCGAGCGCGGGCTCCTGCGACAGGTATCCCACGCGTGTGCCGCTCGCGGGCCACGCTTCACCCTGAAAGTCGCGGTCGACGCCCGCCATGATGCGCAACAAGCTCGACTTCCCCGCGCCGTTGGGGCCGAGGACGCCGATCTTCGCGCCCGGATAGAACGAGAGCCAGATGCCGCGCAAGATTTCCCGGCTCGGCGGGACGACCTTGCGCAGATCTTTCATGACATAGATGAACTGATGTGCCACGGCTTGACTGTCGGTCGGATGATGATACGATGTGAGCGGACGCGAAATGTAACCGTGCCTCGATCGTCCACCTATCGGTGCGACGACAGTATGTCATCGCGGCGACAGCATGTCATTCCGAGCGCAGCGAGGAATCTCGGGTCGGTGAGAAGATTCCTCGGTCGCGGCGCTCCCTCGGAATGACAGGCTTCGATTAGATTTCCGTCGCCGCACCCACCGGCGCCGGGTATCACCAACGCCCGCCGCGCACGACCTCCGACAACCGTCTGCCAATGGATTCCCGCTTCCACGCCGTCATCGGCGCGGCACTCACCGTCGCGTTCATCACCGTCACGCCGCCCTCTGCCGCCGCGCAGGGACTCGGCTGGAATACCAAGACCGAAGCGGGCGTCAGTCTCTTTTTCGGGAACACCGAACAGCGCGTCGTCACCACGCACGGGAACGTGGCGCACGCGGACAGTACCTTCGAGATGCAGACCGATCTGCGCTTCAGCTACGGCGAAGCGTCGGCGGATTCTGGCAGGCGGTTCGTGAACAAACGCTCATGGATCGCGTCGCTCTCGCTGAACAGCTGGCCATTCGCGCGCTTCAGCCCGTTCTTCTCTGGAAGCATCGAGTCGAGCTTGGAGAAGCTCATCCATCTGCGCTACAACGCCGGCCTCGGCGCCAAGATGTCCTTCGTCCACAACGACGCGACCGACGCGAATTTCAGCCTGGCACTGCTCGGTGAGAAGACGATCTCCTCCGGTGCGCAGCCGGCGGGGCTGCAGACGACGCTCCTGCGCTGGGCGGCCACCGCGCAGCTCCGGCACAAGCTCGACGAGAAGCTCAGTATCAATAGCGAAACCGCGTATCGCCCCACCGCGCAGTTCCTCGCGCACTACACCTTCACGAACACGACCGCGCTCCAGTATCAGATGAACCACAACGTGGGGCTCTCCGTCTCCTTGGTCGACAACTTCGACAGCCAGGCAATGGAGCGCGGCGCGCGCAGCAACAACGATGGCCAACTGCTCTTCGGTGTGATGACGACCTTCTGACGCGCCGTTGCTGGCATGCCCCGTGCACGCTCGGTATCCGGGCGAGCGACATGGAGGAATCTTCGATGGCGACGCATGCCACTTGGAAGCCGCACACCGAGCACGGCGACCTGAGCACCAAGGACGAGAACGCGCTCCCCGATAGTGCGTTTGCATTCCCCAAAGAGCGGAAGGAGCCACTCACCGACGCCTCGCACGTGAAGAACGCGCTGGCGCGCTTCGATCAGGTGAAGGGTGTCTCCGATGCCGACCGGGATCTGGCCTTTGCCAATATCAGGAAGGCAGCGCAGTATTACGGGATCAACGTCGAGGAGCGCACCTGGCACGAACTCGGCAAACGCCCCCACACCGCGAACCCCGCGCACGAGAGTCGGCACTCGGCAGGGGGATAATCGAGGCGCCTCGATCCGCAACGAGTAGAACGCCGCGGCAGACCGCACGCATGACGCGGCTGCTGCGCGCGCTGCACGCGGGGCGGATTGGCGTCTGGGAGTGGGACTTCGCGACCGACCACATTACCTGGTCGGATACTCATGAGGCGACGTGGGGCTTCGCCCCCGGCGCCTTTCCAGGAACGCTCGCGGCATTCCTGGCCGCCATCCACCCGGATGACTGCGAGCTCGTTCACCTGGCCATCGAGCACTGTCGCTGCGGCGAGTCGGGGATACGGCAGGAGTTCCGCGTCGTGCGCGCCGACGGCGGCATCCGATGGATGCTCGTCATCGGCAGCGCCGTGAGCGACGACCTGGGCCGCCCTGTCGGCATGACGGGCGTGAGCGTCGACGTCACCGAGTATCGGCTGGCCGACGGCGCGCGCCGCGAGCTGCAACGTCAGCTCGCCGATGCGCAGGAGGAGGAGCGGCGCCGCATGTCGCGCGAGCTGCACGACCATATGGGACAGCACCTCGCCGCGCTCATCCTCGGGCTCGAGACGCTCAAGGAGTCGACCACCGAACCGCGCCAGCGCTTCCGCGTGCAGCAGCTCCAGGCGCTCGCCAGCGTCATCGGGAGCGAGGTGCACGATGTCGCCCTCGAGCTGCGCCCCACCGCGCTCGATGACCTGGGGCTCCCGAGCGCGGTCCGCCACTACGCCGAGCAGTGGTCGGGACGCTACGACATCCCCGTCGACGTACACAGCAGCGGCCTGGACGAGCAGCGCCTTCCGCCCGCGATCGAGACGACGCTCTATCGCATCGTGCAGGAAGGGCTGACGAACGTGGCCCGGCACGCGCAGGCCACGCGCGTGAGCGTGATCATCGAGCTTCGGAACGGGATCGTCCAGCTCATCCTCGAGGACGATGGGCGCGGCTTCCCCGTGGATGCGGTGATGAACGCGCCGCCCACGGAACGACGGCTGGGCCTCCTCGGCATGCGCGAGCGCGCAACGCTCGCCGGTGGCACGCTCGACATCGAGTCCGCGCCGGGGCGCGGGACCACGCTCTTCGTGCGCATCCCGATCATCGATGACGCAACGTCCGCGGCGGCGGAGCGATGACACCGCTCCGCATCGTGCTCGCCGACGACCACGTGGTCGTGCGCGAAGGGCTCAAGGCGCTCGTGAACGCGCACCACACGATGTGCGTGGTGGGCGAGGCGAGCGATGGCGAGGCCGCGTGCGAGCTCTCGCGCACGCTCAAGCCCGACGTCCTCGTGATGGACCTCTCGATGCCCAGGCTCAACGGCGCGCAGGCCACGCAGCGGCTGAGCGAGGAGTGCCCGAGCGTGAAGGTGCTTGCGCTCACCGTGCATGAAGACCGCGGCTACCTCACGCACATCCTGCAGGCGGGCGCGCGCGGCTACGTGCTCAAGCGCGCCGCTGCCGATGAGCTCATCCGCGCCATTCGCACCGTGGCCGACGGCGGCATCTACATCGATCCGATGATCGCCGGGAAGATCATCCAGAACCCGATGCTCCCCCACGCCGCCGCAACGCGGGAGCGCGCGCCGCTCAGCGTGCGCGAGACCGAGGTGCTGCGCCGCATCGCGCGCGGCTACAGCAACAAGGAGATCGCCGCCGAGCTCGGCATCAGCGTCAAGACGGTGGAGACGTACAAGGCCCGCCTCATGGACAAGCAGGGGCTCAAGAGCCGCGCGGACATCGTGCGCTTCGCCATCCGCCGTGGATGGCTGGACAGCGAGTGTCCCAGCCCCGTCGGATGCACCGGCCCTGTCGGGCCATTCCCTGACACGCGTCCCCGCAAATCCTGATAGCGCCACACGCCCGTGCGCGTGTAGGTAGCGATATGCCGGAACATCCGATCGAGCATTCCTCGGATGCGCTCCGTGACGCGCTCGAGCGCTACCTGCACAAGCAGCTTCGCGATACAGAGCTGCGGCGCGAGCTACGCTCCTGGGTCGACCAGACCAAGGCGACCGGGCTGCGCGCGGAAGAGGTCATCATCCGCTTCAACGATGTCTGGAACTCGATCCCCGAACTGAAGCGCGTGCCACCCACGCGGCAGCGGCGACTCCGCGAGCGGCTGGTGAGCACGTGCATCGCGGAGTACTACGGGGAGCCGACGTGAGCGGATGCACGACGCCCGAGCACGTGACTGCGCTCGGGCGTCTGGTGGTGGCGGGCTAGCGTTTCCGTCCGGTCTTGCGGGCGGTTTTCGCGGGGCGCTTCTTCGCGGCAGCGGATTTGCTCTTCGAGGCCGTGCGCCCCTTGGCCGCCGTGCGCGCGGAGGACTTGCTGCGCGCCGATGTCTTGTCGGCGGCTGTGCGCGTCTTCTTCGCCGTGTTCGTCGTGCGCTTGGCAGCGGGGCGCGTCGCGGTCGGAGCCTTGGGTACAGCCGGCGCCTTCGCCTTCTTCGCGCTCGCCTCGGGCGCGGCGCCCGGCGCACGCTTCGGCCGCCCGCTCTTCCGCGCCGCCTTGGCATCGGCCAGCAGTTTGTCGAACGCGCGCTGCGCTTCGGCCATGAGCTCGGCGTGGGACAGGCCGCGCTCGCGTTGCGCCCGCTCCTTCTCGAGCCGGTAGATCTCGCGCGGGGACAGCCGCTTCATTCCACGAGCCTCCAGTACGGGAGCGGGTGCCGCTTTGGCACCCGTATTAATATCATACAGCGACTAAAGGGCGGATGCAAGGGAACGGCCAGGCGAACGGCGCCGTGTCGGGAGCAGGGTGTCGGGCGTAGCCTGCACACCGGAAGACCTCTGTGCGTCAGCAAGAAGCATCCCGGCGCCGGCTACACCCCACATCCGACGCCCGCGCGAACTTAGAGCTTCAACCCGCCGACCAACTCCCGCAGCTGCACCGAGCCTTTCAGGAGGTTCGCGCTCGCCGCACTCATCTCCTGGCACGCGGCGCTCTGCTCCTCGCTCGACGCGGTCACCTCTTCGGCGGCGGAGGCGTGCGCTTCGGCCGTCTTGGCGATGACCGCCGCACTGCTCGCGGCACCGGCCATCGCCACCGCGTTCTCCTCGGCGGCGGCGATCACCGTGGCGGCGGCGGCGCTCGTGCGCTCGGCGGCGTTCGAAATCGTCGTCAGCGCGGTGTCGATGTCGTGCGAGACGCGCTCGATCTCACCCACGCGCGAGGCACCCACCTCCATGGCGCGCGACGTGCCAGCCACGCGCGCGATGATCATGCGCGTCACCTCCGTCACCTCGCCGGCCGCGGCACGCGCTTCGACGGCGAGCTTCCGCACCTCGTCGGCCACCACCGCGAAGCCGCGCCCCGCCTGTCCGGCGCGCGCCGCTTCGATCGCCGCGTTCAGCGCGAGCAGGTTCGTCTGCTCGGCAATGCGGCTCACCGTCGCGACGTAGTTGTTGATGTCGGCCGCCGTGCGGTTGAGCGTGGTCACCTCTTCCGCTGCCTGCTGCACCGACGCCTTCACGTCCACGAGAATGCCGAGCGCGCGCTCGATCTCCCCGCGCTTCGCGTGCGCCGTCTGCTCGATCGAGTGCGCGAGCTCGTCCACCTGCTCCGCGCCCGCGAGCACGTCGTTCGCGCGCTGACCGATCGTCTGCAGCGCGCAGTCGATCTCGCGCAGCTGCCCGACCTGACTCTCCGCGCCGCTCGACACTTCGCTCATCGCCGAAGCCACGTGGTTCGCGGAATCGGAGATCTCCCCCGATACCGCGGCCAGATCGTTCGCCGACCCCGCGACGTCATCCGCCGTGCGCGCCACCACCGCGACGAGCTTGGCCAGCGATTCGCCCGTGTGGTTCATCGCTTCGCCGAGGATCTGCAACTCACCCGGCATGGTCTCCGTCTTCGTGCGCGCCGCGAGGTTCCCATCGCTCAGCTGACTCGCCTGCTTGAGCAGCGCGCGGAGCGGCCGGTCGATGGAGCTCACGGTATGGGCGACGACGAGCGCCGCGATGAGCAGCGCGAGCGCGATGAGCGAGCCGAGCAGGAGCGAGCTCTTCGTTGCGCCCGCCTGCAAACGCTCGGAGGCAGCAGCCACCTTTTGCGTCTTCGCCTGCGCCAGCCGCTCGATGTCGGCGAGCAGCGCCTGCATCCCCTTCCGCGCATCGACGATCGTCGCGTGCGCTTCATCCCGCCGGCCGAGGTCGGTGAGACGGTGTGCGAGCGCGTAGCGCACCTCGAGGCGCGAGAGCTTGTCGTCGATGTCGGCCAGCAGCTGGATCTCGCTCGCTTCCTGCCCGGGCAGCGCGTTCATCGCGCGCTGCGCACCGTGCGCATCCCATCCGAGCCGCCGGAACTCCGCCTCCGACGCCGAGTCGCCGTCGTCCACGTAGCTCGCGCCCGCTTGCATCTCCTGCGCAATGTCCACGGAGAGCCGAGACGAGAGCCGCGACTCCTCCTGCATGCGCGTGAGCGTGCGTTTGACGGACGCAGCCGTCGCATCGGTCGACAGCCAGGCGAGGAGCCCCGCGAACGCGAGGAGCATCATGATGCCGCCGAAGCCCGTGAGCAGGCGGCCGCGAATCGTGCGCAGCGGTTTCGAGCGCATCACCGCGCCCCCGCCACAACCAAGGTCCCGTCGTGCACGCGTGTCATGACGAAGCTCTTCCCCACGGGATCGCCGCTCGCCTGAAAGTGGATCTTGCCCGTCACACCGTCGTACTGATTTGCGGCGCTGAGCGACGCCAGGTAGTCGCGTACCCCCTGACGGGTCGGCGCACCGTTCCTGAGCGCATCGGCAATGAGCATGACGGCGTCGTACTCGAGCGCCGCGTTGCCATCGGGGACGAGTCCGTTGTAGCGCGCCTTGAAGGCAGCGACGAAGCGCTGCGCTTCCGGTCGCGTATCCTCCGCGCTGAACGGCGTGCCGACATACACGCCATCCGACGCGGCCGTATCGGCGACGACCCCCGTCCAGCCGTCGCCGCCGAGGAACGTCGCGTCGAGCTTCTGCCGCCGCGCCTCGTCGAGGAACGGAATCCCCGCGCCCTCGGTGCTCACCATGAACACGAGATCGGGGGCCATCTTCTTGTAGTAGGCGACGTACGGCTCGAAGTTCTGACTGTCGGGGTTGATCGGATCGGCGCTCACGATCTGTCCGGTGAAGTTGCGCTCGAACGATCGCGTGAGCCCGCGTCCATAGGCGTCGTTCTCATAGAGGATGGCCGCGCGCTTCTTGCCGAGCGAGGTCGCGAAGCGCGCGAGGTCGGCGCCGTTCACCGAATCGCTCGAGATGACGCGGAACACCCACGGCGAGATCCCGCTCAGATCGGGCGAGGTGACGCTCGTCGCGATCGCCGCGAGGTGGCCGTCGTACACCTTGGCCGCGGCCACCATGGCGCCGGAGTTCACGTGCCCGGCGACGGCGAGGATGCTGTCGGTGTTCACGAAGTCGCGCGCGATCCCGGCGGCCACTCGGCCATCGCCGCTGTCATCGCGCGCGATCACGTTCAGCGGCCGTCCGTTGATCCCGCCCTTGGCGTTGATCTCCTCGACGGCGAGATCGAGCCCGCGCTTCGCCATCGCGCCGTACGCCTGGTCCCACGGGCCGGCCGCGCCGATGGTGAGCGGCGCGGAGGACGCGCGACAACCGACGAGGATGCAGCCGAGGAGAAAGGTGCCGAGGAGGGTGCCGCGAGTGCGGCGGAGGAGGATGGTGCGTACCGCCAACGAGATCTCCCGGAGAGTGTAGATGATCCGGTCAACGACGACGCACGCCTACGGCGAGTCACGCCGCACCAGCCCATCATCGCCCAACGCCTTCCGCTGCACCATGTCGGCCGTGACCGGGGTCAGGGCTGCGTTATCCATCTCGCCGGTCCGAATGCGCACCACCCGATCCAGCGGCTGCACGAAGATCTTTCCATCCCCCACCTCGCCTGTGCGCGCGGCCGACACGATGGCCTGGATGGTCGGCTCGACGAAGGGCTCCGAGCACGCCATCTCGATCTTCACCTTGTCGCGAAACTCGAGCACCACGGATGCACCGCGATAGTGCTCGATCAACTCCCGTTCCCCGCCATGCCCGCTCACGCGACTGAGCGTGATCCCGGTAACGCCAGCCCGGAAGAGCGCTTCCTTGACTGCACCGAGACGTTCGGGACGGATGATGCAGGTGATCAGCTTCATGGGTGTGGCCTCGGGAAAAGAGATGGGCTGTGAGCTATGAGCTGTGGGCTGTGAGCTGTGGGCTGTGGGCTGTGGGCACGGAGACCCGGAACGCCTCTGGCCCAT
>DASSNR010000249.1:0-6238 GCA_035687925.1 Gemmatimonadaceae bacterium
CTGGAGAGCGTGTACACGTACGAAGGGACACACGATGTGCACACGCTGGTGCTTGGCCAGGCGATCACGGGGCTGAGCGCGTTCGAGTAACAGGGGACGCGGGCCCCATCGAGGCTCGCGTCCACCCTTCTTCCGCATGACTCAGCTGCTTGCCACACCCGCCACGTACTGGCGGTCGAGCCGCGCGCATCGCTACAGCCTGCTGTTCGCGCTGCCGCTGCTCCTGATCTACGAGGCGCTCGTGGTGCTGCTCTCCCACGGCCCCACCGCCGGCATCCGCAACGGCGCGGACGTCGTCCTGCAGGATTTCTTCTACGCGATCGCCGGCCCGTACGGCCCGTTCCTCTTCGGGATCTGTCTCGTGGGGGGCGGCGCATGGCTCGTCGTGCGCGACCTGCGCGCGCACGGGATGCGGCTTCGCTGGTCCGTCTTCCCGTGGATGCTGCTCGAGTCGTTCGCGCTCGCGATCCTCTTCGGCATCGTGGTCGCGGCGATCACCGCGCGCGTCGTTGCGCCGCTTTCGCATCTCGACGGCCTCTCGATCATCGGCTCGACGCCGGCTGCACTCGCGCTCGCCCCGGTGGACCGCCTCGGCTTCTGGACGCGCCTCATGGTGTCGATTGGCGCGGGGCTGTACGAGGAGCTGCTCTTCCGCGTGGTCATCGTCTCGGCGCTCATGTTCGTGGGCGAGCGCGTGCTGCGATGGCGTCCGGTGACGGCGGGCGTGTGGGCCGCGGTGCTGAGCGCGCTCATCTTCTCCGCGTTCCACTACGTGGGCCCGTACGGCGACGTGCTGCAGCTGCGCTCGTTCGTCTTCCGCGCCATCGCGGGGCTCGCGTTCAGTGCGCTCTACCTCCTGCGCGGCTTCGGCATCACGGCGTGGACGCACGCGCTGTACGACATCCTGCTGCTCGTGTAGCGCTCCATCGGAACGGGTCGACTGTCTGCAGCGGTGGCCATGCCGTGCGGCATCTTCGGTTGAAATCGGCCATCGGGCATGCGAGGTGCTGCTTCGCGGGGTGATGACTCGCACATCATCACGCACGTCTCACCCGGAGGCCTTGCACCGATGCTTCCCCATAGCAGCCTGACCGCGCGCCATCACCGCGTATTCGGCGCGGGCACACTCACTCGGCCCCGCTCCATGCGTGCGTCCGGTCGCCGCACGCGCGCGATGATCACTCGCGCCCTCATCATCACGGCCACCGCGGGCGTGGCCGGCGCGTGCTCGTCGAATCCAGCGCCGCAGTCGGCGAACGCGGCCCTGCCCACAGGCGCGCCACGCGTGATCGCGGAGAGCGACTCGCTCGCGGGCGAATATCTCACCACGCTTGGCGGATGCAACGACTGTCACACGCCCGGATGGGCCGAGCAGAACGGCAAGGTCCCCGACGCCGATCGACTCGTGGGGGCAGACATCGGCTATCGCGGACCGTGGGGCACCACGTACCCCGCGAACCTGCGTCTCGTCGTGCAGAGCGCGACGGAGGACAAGTGGGTCTCCATGCTCACGACTGCCGACAACGGCCGCGGAAAGCCGCCGATGCCGTGGATGAACACCGAGCGCATGAACGATCACGATCTCCGCGCGATGTACCGCTACATCAAGAGTCTCGGCGCGAAGGGCGATCGGATGCCGCGCGCGCTCCCACCGGGCGCCGTCCCGGCGACACCGTACATCCTGATGGCGCCGCATCAGCCAGGGCGCTGAGCTATGAGCTATGAGCTCTGAGCTTTGGGCTCTGAGCGTGGTTCTGAGCACGGAGATCGAGCACGCCTTTAGCTCACAGCCCGCTCACAACCCACAGCTCACAGCTCAGAGCTCACAGCCCAAACTTGAACCCCTCTCACTCTCCCGTATCTTTCGCCTGAACCTGACATCAAGGAGAGCGGCGAGTGAAGATTGCCGTGTGCATCAAGCGCGCACCGGACATGGAGCAGCGCTTCAAGATCGCGGCCGATGGAGTGTCCGTCGATGCGACGGGTCTGAAGTTCGACATCAGCGACTTCGACGCATATGCCGTCGAGAAGGCGCTCAAGATCACGGAAGCGCAAGGCTCGGGCGAGGTCGTGGTCATCTCGCTCGGTCCCGACATCGTGCAGGAGACGCTGCGCAAGGCGCTGAGCCTTGGTGCCACGCGCGCCGTGCAGCTCAAGACGGACACCGTGCCCTTCGACAGCTTCGTGATTGCCGAAGCGCTGGCGGCGGAGCTGCGCGACGGCGGCTACGATCTCATTCTCTTCGGCAAGATCGCGCTCGACAGCTCGAACGGCGCCGTTGGCGCGATGGTGGCTGAGCTGCTCGGGCTCCCATACGTCACTGCGGTCTCGCAGCTCGATATCGCGAACGGCTGTGCTACGGCGCGCCGCGAGCTCGAGGGTGCAGCGGAGATCGTCGAACTCCCGCTCCCCGCCGTCGTGACGATCGACGAGGGGCCGTGGCGTCCGCGTCTCGCCTCACTCAAAGGGATCATGGGCGCGAAGAAGAAGCCGCTCGAGGTGAGGCCGGTCACGCTCGGCACGCCGCACTACTCCGTGAAGTCGATGGAGCTTCCCGCCGAGCGCACAGGTGGACGGATCATCGGTGAGGGCGCCGACGCGGTGCCCGAGCTGGTGCGACTTCTTCAGACCGAAGCGAAGGTGCTTTGATGGCAACAGTCCTTGCATTCGCTGAGACGCGCAACGGAGAGCTGCGCCGTGTGGCGCTCGAGACGGTCACGGCGGCGCGCACACTCGCCGACGCGCTCGGCGGTCAGGTGGAGGCGATGCTCGTCGGCGCGCCGGGTTTTGCGAGCCACGCGCAGCAGCTCGGCGTGTACGGCGCCGATGTGGTCGTCGTCGTGGAGGACGCGGCGTTCGCGAGCTACAACGCCGAGGCGACGGCGGCTGTGGTCGCCGAGCGCATCGAGGCGGGGAACGATCGCGCGGCGATCTTCAGCGCGTCGGCGCAGGGGCGCGATCTCGCGCCGCGCGTCGCCGCGAAGCTGCACGTCCCACTCGCCGCCGACGTCACCGCGTTCACGCTCGAGGGCGACGCGATCGTCGTCACGCATCCGACGTACACGGGGAAGGTGATCGCGACGGCCTCGCTCACCGCGACGCCCGCCGTGCTCTCGATCCGCCCGAAGAGCGTCACGCCGAAGGAGAATCCGCGAACGCCGCGCGTTGAGCAGATGGCGCCCGTCGGAAATCCGGGCGCGTCGCGTGTGGTGGTGAAGGAGCTCATCCAGGGGAACAGCGCGAAGCTCGACCTCGGCGAAGCGCCGGTGATCGTGAGCGGCGGGCGCGGACTCAAGGCGCCAGAGAACTTCGCGATGGTCGAGGAGCTGGCCGACGCATTCGGCAACGCCGCCGTCGGTGCGACGCGCGCCGTGACGGACGAAGGGTGGCGGCCGCATCAGGATCAGATCGGACAGACGGGGCGTCTCGTGAGCCCCGATCTGTACGTCGCGGTCGGGATCTCCGGCGCGATCCAGCATCTCGCCGGCATGCGCACGTCGAAGACGATCGTCGCCATCAACAAGGATCGCGAAGCCCCGATCTTCAAGATTGCGGATTACGGCATCGTCGGCGACGCATTCGAGATCGTGCCCGCGCTGACGAAGGCGGTGCGCGAGGCGAGGAAGGGAGGGTGAGAGGTGAGTTGTGAGCTTTGAGCTGTGAGCTGTGGGTTGTGAGCGGGCCGTGAGCTAAAGGCGTGCTCGATCTCCGTGCTCAGAACCACGCTCAGAGCCCAAAGCTCACAGCTCATAGCTCACAGCCCTCTCTGGTCCATTCCCTGCACACCTTCGCTCCATCGCGAGGTTGCATGAGGACCATCACGCTTGCCATTGCCGTGCTCGTCGTGTGCGCGGCGCCGCTCGCCGCACAGGAGCCCGGGTTCTTCCTCGGGCCGAGGTATGGTGTGTCGGTGTACGGCGGCTATATGCAGCTCGACAATCTCTTCCGCGGAACGAACGGCGCGAGCTACAGCAACACCAACGCGGCGCAGGTCGGCGCGCAGGCGGGGGTGAGTCTCAATCCCGTCATCACGCTGCTCGGCAATGTCACGTACGTGAAGACGTCCGCGCAGTTCGCGCTCAGTGATTCGCTCGCGCCGTTCGCATCGCCGAACATCGGCATCTGGCTGCTCGACGGCAACGTGCAGCTGAGCGCCCCGTTCGGCTATCCGATCATGCCGTTCGTGCAGGTGGGCGTCGGTGCAGCGTGGTATCGCCTGCGCCTGGGCGGGACGCATCATGGAAATGCCGACGTCGAATTCAATGCGGCCGTAGGTGCGCACGTCCCGCTCACGGACGTGCTGCGGCTCGTGGTGATGGCCAAGGACTACGTCATCTCCTTCCACTGGGCGGCCGTCGGCGATCCCCAATTCGATGATCACGTGACGGGGAACACCACGACCAACATCGGCGTGAGCATCGGGCTCGAGCTCGGCTACTGATTGCCGTAGATCCTGACGGCTCACGCGTACGGCAGTCGACACGCCACACGCGGCGACACCAGCGCAGATTCGCCGACCGATCGTGCGCTTGTCTCGCTGTCCGCACCGCCATAGCTTCCGCAGCCATGACCGATCGACAGCCACGCGCGCTCCCCGTCATCCCAGCGACGTATCAGCCGTCGCTCCCGCTCAATCGCTTCATCCTCGAGCAGGCGCCCGATCCGGAAGCCGTACCGATGGATGTCGTCTTCGTCGGCGGCGGACCTGCGGGGCTCGCCGGTGCGATCGAGCTCGCGCGCCTCGTGAAGCAGGACAACGAATCGGGCGGCACGCTCGGCGACGTGCAGATCGCCGTGCTCGAGATGGCGGCCGGGTTGGGCGAGCACTCGCTGTCGGGAGCCGTCGTGAATCCGCGAGCGTTCCGCGAGCTGTTTCCCGATCTCACGGACGCCGACTTCCCCTTCCGCGCGCCCGTCACCAACGAGCGCGTGTATCTCCTCACGGGCTCGCGTGCGATTCGGCTGCCGACGCCGCCGACGATGCGCAACCACGGCAACTACATCGCATCGATCTGTGAGATCGTGCGCTGGCTGGGGGAGGCGGCGGAAGCGGCTGGCATCAACATCTTCACGGGCTTTCCGGCGGACTCGCTGCTCGTCGAGGGCGATCGCGTGATCGGTGTGCGCACCACGCCGTCAGGACTCGGCCGCGATGGGCAGCCGGCATCCGACTACATGCCGCCGACGGACATCACCGCGAAGGTGACCGTGCTCGCCGAAGGAACGCGCGGCTCGCTGAGCCAGGCGTTCATGCAGTGGCAGCACATCGCGTCGCCCAACCCGCAGATCTTCGCGCTCGGTGTGAAGGAGATCTGGGAGACGAAGCGTCCGCTCGACGCCGTGGTGCACACGCTCGGCTGGCCGCTCCCGCGCGATGCGTTCGGCGGGAGCTTCATGTATCCGATGGCGCCGAATCTCGTCGCACTCGGGCTCGTGGTCGGGCTCGACTATCGCCAGGTGGATCTCGACGTGCACGTGCTGTTGCAGCGAATGAAGCTCCACCCGCTCTTCCGGCAGTATCTCGAGGGCGGCGAGATGGTCGAATGGGGCGCGAAGACGATTCCCGAGGGAGGATACTACGCGATCCCCGAGCGGCGATCGGGCAACGGCGTCATCATCGTCGGCGATTCGGCGGGGTACGTGGAGGTCGCATCGCTCAAGGGGATTCACTACGCGATGCAGTCGGGGATGTATGCGGCGCGCGCGATCTTCGCGGCGCTCAAGCAGGGCGACACGTCGGCTGCGTCGCTCGCGCCGTACGATCGCATGGTGAACGAGAGCTACATCATGCGCGATCTTCATGCGCGTCGGAACATGCGCCTCACCTTCCACGAATCGGGCTTCTTCGTCGGCGGCGCGAAGGCGGGGATGATGACGCTTACCGGCGGCGCGTTTCCGAGTGGGCAGATCGCCTGCGAGCGCGACGCTGAGGTCGCGAAGGACGCGGACTCGCAGCCGCCATTCAAGCCTGACGGCGTGCTCACCTTCAGCAAGCTCGACGCGGTGTTCAAGTCGGGGAACGCAACGCGCGATGACATCCCGTCGCATCTCATCGTCGGTGAGGACATCCCGCCCGAGGTGGCCACGCTCTACCAGCACATGTGTCCCGCCGGCGTGTACGAGCGCGTCGGTGAGCGGCTGGTGGTGAGTCCTGCGAATTGCGTGGACTGCAAGGCGACGGACGACCTGGGCCCGCGCTGGACGCCGAGGGAGGGCGGGAGTGGGGCGCGCTACCGGC
>DASSNR010000253.1:0-4909 GCA_035687925.1 Gemmatimonadaceae bacterium
TGGGGACCTGTGAGGCGAGGTACGCGCGGTCGGCGAGCGAGAATTTCCGTCCCGGCTCCAGGTAGTCGGCCATGTACAGCGCGCGTCCGGTGCGCCCCCATCCTGCGCACCCGACCGTGTGCCAGCGGATGGCGGCGAGTACATCGTCGCGCGACTCCCCGAGCTGTTCGAGCATCGCGGCAGCCGCGGGACCGTGCAGCATCTCCGCCGGGCGCTCGCTGTCACCGGCGAGCTCGCGCAACTCGGATTCCGGCGCGTCGCGCAGTGCGTCGTGCCACCGTCCCGCATCGTACCATGCCGTGCGCTCAGCGTCGCGCAGCGACATCGCATCGGCCCACGACATGAGCAGTGTCACAACGCGTGCGATGTGTGCTCGGCGTTTCTCCCCGACCACCGCCCAGTCGGGGAGCTCAATCAAAGCCGCGTCGGACATAGGGCTCGAGCACGGCCTGATTGCGGATGCGCGTCCGCGCGACGTAGTTCCATCCCTTGAGCTCCACGCCGCGGCCGATGGTGGCTTCGATGATGCGCGAGTGCGGTCCGATCACGCACTCGGCGCCGATTTCGGTCGGTCCTTCGATCACTGCGCCCGGATAGATCACGGTGTCCGGTCCGATGCGCACGTCGGCATCGATCCACGTGGTGTCCGGCAGCACGAAGCTCACGCCGCGCGCCTCGTGCATGCGGATGAGCCGGTCATGGATCGCCACCGACGCTTCGGAGAGTGTGTGGCGATCGGTCACGCGAATGAGCTCTTCCGTGGACGTGGGCGGGACGCGCATCGCCCCCTGCGGACGCCGCGGATCGTCGGCCGATGCGAGCGCCGGTCCTTCGCCACCGACCGCGATGCAGCTCCGCTCGCCACGCTCATCCGGCAAAGCGGCCACGTTCCCTTCTCCCATTCGCAGGAGTCGAGCGATCGTGGCAGGCGTGACGAGCGGCGCTGCGCCATCGAGGAGCACCTTGAGTCCCGGCGGCGTCACTGCGGCGCGCAGCGAGCGCAACTCCATCTGTGTCGGCACCGGTTCGGCGACCAACGGCACGGCGCCCGGGTCGGGAAGAGACACCGGCGACTCCGCGCGATACACGACGCGGATCTCCGTGGGCGGCGGCGAGACTTCGGTGAGCGCACGAACCACGTGCCAGAGAATAGGGCTCCCGGCGAGCGGATGCAGATACACGCTCACCCGCGACCGAAAAGTGTCGCCGTCGTCGATGGCTGCGACCACGGCGCTCCACGTCATGCTGCGCCCAGAATCACGTTGTCGATAAGTCTCGTGGCCCCCACCCGCGCTGCTACGGCAACGATCGTTCCCTGCTCAGCCACCGCGACGGGCTCGAGCCGCTCGGGGTCGACGACGGCCAGGTAGTCCACGTTCACGCTCGGCTCCGACGCCAGCACCTCCCACCCTTCCCGCTCGAGCTCGGCCGCATCGTACTGCCCGCGATCGAACGACTCGGCGATGGTGCGCAGTGCGCGCGAGAGCACGAGGGCGCGCCGCCGGTCGTCCGTACTCAGGTAGATGTTGCGGCTCGACATCGCGAGCCCATCACGATCGCGTACGGTGGGCGCGACGACGATCTCCACCGGGATGTCCAGATCGCGCGCCATCGCGCGGATGAGTGTCGCCTGCTGGATGTCCTTCTGCCCGAAGATCGCGACCTGCGGCTGCACGAGGTTGAACAGCTTGCTGACGACCGTCAGCACGCCGGTGAAGTGACCAGGGCGCGCCGCACCCTCCCAGCGATCCGCGAGGGCGAGCGGCGTGACGACGACCGTCCGCTCGCCAGGATAGAGCTCGTCGACGGGCGGCGCGAACAGCACGTCCACGCCGCGCGACTCCGCCTTCGCGGCGTCGCCCTCCGGATCGCGCGGATACCGCGCGAAATCCTCGTGCGGGCCGAACTGCAGCGGGTTGACGAACAGGCTCATGACCACGAACCCGGCGCGCCGGCGCGCCTCGTCCACGAGCTGCAGATGGCCTTCGTGCAGATGCCCCATGGTGGGCACCAGGGCGATCGGAATCCCACGTCGGCGCGGCTCCGCGAGCGCGCCACGCAATGCAGCGATCCGATCCACCGTTTGCATCCTAGAAGCTGTGATCATCGTCGGGATATTGTCCTGCACGCACCTCCTGGCCGAAGCGCGATACCGCGTCGCGCACGTCGGCCGCAAGGTGAGCGTAATGCTTGAGAAACTTAGGGGCGAACCGGTCGTTCAGGCCGAGGAGATCGGGAAGCACGAGCACTTGCCCGTCGCACCCTGCGCCCGCGCCGATGCCGATCGTCGGGATCGAGATCGCCGCCGTGACCTCCGCGGCCAGCGTGGCGGGGATGAGCTCGAGCACGATCGAAAACGCACCGGCCTGCTCGAGTCCTCGCGCCGCCGCGACGAGGCGCTGCGCATCAGCCTGCTCGCGCCCCTGCACGCGATGTCCGCCGAGCGCGTGCACCGACTGTGGCGTGAACCCCAGGTGCCCCATGACGGGAATGCCAATCGTCGTGACGGCCCTGACCGCGGCGAGGATCTCGTCCGATGCGCCCTCGAGCTTCACCGCCTGGGCACCGGTCTCCTGCATCACGCGCCCGCAATTGCGCAGCGCCTGCTCCACGCTCACCTGATAGGTGAGGAACGGCATGTCGACGATGAGCATCGCGCGCGTGACGCCGCGGCGCACCATCGTGCCGTGGTAGATCATCTGGTCGAGCGTGACGGGGAGCGTGGAGTCGAGCCCCGCAACGACGTTGCCGAGCGAATCGCCCACGAGGACGGCATCCACGCCCGATTCGTCGACGAGGCGGCCGAAGAGCGCATCGTACGCGGTGACGACGACGAGCTTCTCGCCCTTCTCCTTGCGAGCGAGAAAGTCCCGAACCGTCACGGATCTGGCCCGCGGCGGTGTGTCGCTGCTCATCGGCTCCCCTGGAGCTCCGCGAGCTCGCGCTGCCAGAAGTCGCGATGCGGCAGCTCCGGGTGCGGTATCACGAGGCCGGGCTCGTGCACCTGCTGGCGCTCGAACATGACGATGTCGAGATCGAGCGTTCGCGGTCCCCATCGGACCGTGCGAACGCGTCCCGCGTCGTGCTCGATGGCGTGCAGCGCGTCGAGCAGCGCGCGTGGCGACAGAGACGTTTCGAGTGCGACCATCTGGTTGAGATAGGGGTCCTGCGGCACGTCGCCGATAGGCTCCGTTTCCTCCACGGAAGATGCCGCCAGCACCCGGCTCTCGGGAAGCCTTGACAGCGCTTCGCGGGCCCGTGCGAGGTATCCGCCCCGGTCGCCGAGGTTGGACCCGAGCGCTACGTACGCGATGTCACGCATCGGTTGACACGGCCGGAACGTACCGGCATCGTGCGCGCGTGTCAAACGCGCCGCTGTCATGGACAGTCTGACCGTTCACTATCTCGCGCGGGAGCTGGATGCGCGATGGCGCGGGCGGCGCATTCGCTCGTGCCGTATCGACCGCGACCTTCGCGCCATCACGCTCGACGTGGATGGATCCGATGCAGTGCAGTTCGATCTGGCCCACCCGACCGTGCGTATTCGCGAAGTCGCAGCGCCGGCCGGCGAGTGCCCGCTGGCTGGATGGGCGGTGTGCGAGGTCGGCGCGCCGATCGATGACCGGCGTCTCACCATTCGCTTCGAGAAGCCTGGGAAGTTCAAGGGCTCATCCTCGCAGCGAGCGACGCTCGAGATGAGCGTGATCCCCACCGCGCGTGGCGCGCTGCTCGTCACGGAAGGCGGACATCGCATGGCGGCGTTCGGCGCGAAGCTGCCGCAGCTGTCGGAGCCGCGCCCGGTGCTCACGAGCGACGAGTTGCACCGGGCCGCTGCGGCGCACGACCCGGACGCGCTGATGCACGGCCGTTGGTTGAGCCCGATCCTCGCGCGACGGCTGAGCGAAATGGACGGATCAGCGGCGGTCGAGGCGTACGCGCGGATCTGCGCGCTCCCGGAGCCGGAGCCGAGCTGGTGCGGCGCGCAACTCGTGCCCTTCCCCTGGTGCGACAATGCTCGGCCGGCGCACTCGCTCATCGAGCGCGCCGACGACGAATCGACGTCGGTCGCACAGGAGTCGGGTTCGCGACACGCGAGAAGCGTAGCGCGCATGCGCGAGGAGCTGTCCCGTGCGGCGATCGCCTCCACACTCCGCCGTGCGGCGGACGCACTCATGGCGATGGGCGATGTGCCTGCGCCCACACAGGTACAGCTCCCGGACGGGACCCAAGCACCCGTCGCGGCGCGCGCCGGCGAATCCGCAGTGGCCGTGGCCGAGCGGTTGTATCGCGATGTCCGCTCCATGGAGCGCGCGCTCGAGTCGCTGCCATCGCGCATCGCCGCGCTCGAGCGCGCAGCCCCATCTGCTCGCAGTGCACGGGGAGCTACGGACGGCTCGGCTCGTCCGACGTCGAAGCGGGCCGCGCGCCCCCCTGCACCGGCGCGACCGTTTCGCACCTATCGCTCGAGCGGTGGCCTCGACATCTGGGTCGGGCGAGGTGCGGCCTCCAACGATGTGCTCACCTTTCGCGAGGCCGCGCCCAACGACGTCTGGCTCCACGCCCGCGATGCCGCCGGTGCACACGTCGTGCTGCGCTGGACTCGGGATGCGCAACCACCGGCGCGCGACCTCGAGGAAGCCGCATCACTCGCCGCGTGGCACAGCAAGCTCCGCAGCTCGGCACTCGTCCCCGTCGATTGGACGCGACGCAAGCACGTGCGCAAGGTCCGCGGCGGCGCCCCCGGCCTCGTCACCGTTCAACGCGCGCAGACCATCTTGGTACGCCCCAGCGCGGAGCTGGAGCGGAAGCTGCGGGCGTAGGAGCAGAAAGCAGAGAGCAGAAAGCAGGAACCAGTTACGAGTCGTAGGTTCCGGGTGATGAGTCGCTCCGCATCGTCCGGAGCCCCGTA
>DASSNR010000268.1:0-3337 GCA_035687925.1 Gemmatimonadaceae bacterium
GTGGGATCGAGGCCGAGGCGGCGATGCTCGGCCAGCCGGTCTATCTCCTGTTGCCCGACGTGGTCGGCGTGCACCTTCACGGTCGGCTGCGTGAAGGCGTGACCGCGACCGATCTGGTCCTGCGCATCACCGAGCTCTTGCGGCAAGCGGGCGTCGTCGGGAAGTTCGTGGAGTTCCACGGCGAGGGCGCTGCCAGCCTCTCGGTCCCGGATCGCGCGACGATCGGGAATATGGCGCCCGAGTATGGCGCGACCGTCGGCTTCTTCCCCGTCGACGCGGAGACGCTCAAGTACCTGCGCTTCACGGGGCGCGACGAGCACCAGGTGAAGCTCGTCGAAGCGTACTGCAAGGAGCAGGGGATCTTCCGCACGGACGAAACGCCCGACCCTGTGTTCAACGACACGATCGAGCTCGATCTCGGCACCGTGGAGCCGAGCCTTGCGGGCCCCAAGCGTCCGCAGGACCGAGTGCCGCTCAAGATGGCGAAGCCCATGTTCATGGAAGCCGTACAGGGCGAGCTCGAGCGCACGGGCACGTTGGCGGGGAAGGCCGAGGCCGCACGCGCTCGCGCGGTGTCCGCGCAGACCGAGCTGTCGACAGCGGTGGTGGCCGAGAGTCCGAGCGAGCAGGCGCACGAGCGCGAGAGCGTGCCGGTCGAGATGAACGGGATCGAGTTCGGCCTGCAGCACGGCTCGGTGGTGATCGCCGCAATCACGAGCTGCACGAACACGTCCAACCCCTCGGTGATGCTCGCGGCCGGACTGCTTGCGCAGAAGGCCCGGGCAAAGGGACTCACGACAAAGCCGTGGGTGAAGACGAGTCTCGCGCCGGGCTCGAAGGTGGTGACGGATTACCTGAAGAAGGCGGGCGTGCTCGACTCGCTCGCGCAGCTGCGATTCAACGTCGTCGGCTACGGCTGCACGACGTGCATCGGGAACTCCGGTCCGCTTCCGCAGCCGATCGCGGAAGCGATCGAAGCCAACAAGCTCGTGGTCGCGTCCGTGCTCTCGGGGAATCGCAACTTCGAGGGGCGCATCAACCCGCTCACGCGCTTCAACTATCTCGCGTCACCGCCGCTCGTCGTCGCCTACGCGCTCGCGGGGCGCATGGACATCGATCTCTTCACCGAGCCGCTCGGCGTCGGCACGGACGGCCCGGTGTTCCTGCGCGACATCTGGCCATCCCCGAAGGAAGTCGCGGACACGATCCTCAGCTCGGTGAAGAGCGAGATGTTCCGCACGCAGTACGCGAACGTGTTCACCGGGGATGAGCGGTGGTCAGCGCTCCCGATTCCCGAGGGTGATCTCTACACGTGGTCGGAGGAATCGACCTACGTGAAGAACCCGCCCTTCTTCGAGGGGATGACGATCGATGTCCCGCACGTGCAGCCGATCACCGGTGCACGCGTGCTCGCGATGCTCGGCGATTCGATCACGACCGATCACATCTCGCCCGCGGGCTCGATCCCCGCACACAGCCCCGCCGGGAAGTGGCTCATCGCGCACGGCGTGAAGACGAGCGAGTTCAACTCGTACGGCTCGCGTCGCGGCAACCACGAGGTGATGATGCGCGGAACGTTCGCGAACATCCGCCTGCGGAACGAGCTCGCACCGGGCACCGAGGGTGGATGGACCGCGACGCAGGCCGGCGGGAAGCCCGAGACGATCTTCGACGCGGCGATGGACTACCAGAAGAAGGGGACGCCGCTCCTCGTCATTGCGGGCAAGGAATACGGCACCGGCTCCTCGCGCGACTGGGCAGCGAAGGGGACGCTGCTCCTCGGCGTGCGCGCCGTCATCGCCGAGTCGTTCGAGCGGATCCATCGCTCGAACCTCGTGGGGATGGGCGTGCTCCCGCTCGAGTTCACGAACGGGGAGACGCGCCAGTCGCTGGGCCTCACCGGCTTCGAAACGTACGCGATCGAGGGCCTTGACGACTCGACCAAGCCGCGCGCACTGCTCACAGTGCGTGCGACGACGGACGACGGAAAGACGAAGACCTTCCAGGTCCGCTCGCGCGTGGACACGCCGGAAGAGGCGACGTACTACCGGAACGGCGGCATCCTGCAGTATGTGCTCAGGCAGTTGGTGAGGAAGTAGAAAGGCGAGAGAGCAGAAAGCAGGGAGCAGAAAGGAGACAGCAGATAGGAGTATCCAGTCAGTTGTCATCCCGAGCGAAGCGAGGGATCTCCTCAGCCGAGCGAGATCCCTCGCTTCGCTCGGGATGACACCCAGCAGCCCGAGATTCCTCGCTTCGCTCGGAATGACAGCGTAACGCTCTCGGAACGACAACAGCCGCCGACACGATCCGCCCCTGTTTTCTGCTCTCTGCTCTCTCCTTTCTCCTCTCTCCTTTCTCGTCTCTCCTTTCTCCTCTCTCCTTTCTCCTCTCTCCCCCCGCCCTCACCCTCCGATCCGCGCCAGCAGTTCCTCCACCACACCACGCTCCTCGTCCGCGCCGAGGCGGGTGAAGATCTCGAGGGCGCACCGGGCATCGGTGCGGGCGCGGTCGGGCGCGCCGCCCAGCACGTGTACTTCAGCGCGCGAGCGCAAAGCTTCTGCTTCGACGAGCGCACTGCCGTGCTTCGCTGCGAGTGCGACCGCGCGATCGAGTGCGCTCAGGGCATCGCCCAGCGCGCCGCGCATTGCACGTGCGGCACCTACCAGACGAAGCGCATCGGCTTCACCACCGGGATCGGGAATGCCGGCGTATTCGATCGATGCCCGCATGGCGCCCACCTCGGCGAGGCGCGCATCGCCGCGCAGCAGACATAGCTCGGCGCGTCCGGCGCGGGCCATCGCGATGAGGCGCTGATTCTCCGCTTCGCGCGCGAACTCGATGGCGCGACGCTCGTACTCGTCGGCGCGATCGAGCTGATGGTTGTCGCGGCACGTGATTGCGATGTTGTGGAAGCTCTGCGCGAGGCCGACGGCACTCCCGATCTGCTGATACGCAGGGATGGCGAGCTGGTACAGACCGAGCGCCTCGTCCCGGCGGCCACGAAGGTTCGCGATGGCGCCAAGGTTGTTGGTGGCCCGGGCGACGAGCAGCGCGTCACCGTCGGCATTCGCCAGCTCCAACGCACGTGAGAACGCCGCCGCCGCGCCATCGATGTCGCCCTTCTCGAAGTGCGCGGCACCGAGAAGATTGACTGCGCGGCGGAGATGCGTGCGACTTCCAGTCCGCTCGCACAACGCGATCGCATCCGGCAGCGCACGCCGGGCCGCGTCGGGATCGCCCATACGCAGCGACGCCTCGGCGCCGAGCAGTGCGAGCTCCCCGCTCACGCGTCGCGCCACGTGTTCCCCGTCGAGCAGCGCGCGCACGGCCGCCCACT
>DASSNR010000082.1:0-26943 GCA_035687925.1 Gemmatimonadaceae bacterium
TGTCATCCCGAGCGGAGCGAGGGATCTCGTTCAGCCAGCGAGATCCCTCGCTCCGCTCGGGATGACCATAGGCCGAGATTCCTCACTCCGCTCGGAATGACAACCACTTAAAGAGAGCGGCCCGGCGGGATGATTTCCGCCGAGCCGCTTCCGTGACCGTTGCGCGTCGTGCGGTTCCTAGCCGATCGGCACGTTCAGCACGACGGTGCGGTTCTGCTGCGGCAGGTACACCAGGAGACTGATCACGTCTCCAGAGTGCAGCTTCTGCAGCGCGGCATTGAGGTCTGCGGGTGTCCGGATGACCTTCTGCTGTCCCGGGCCGAGCACCTTCGTGATGATGACGTTGCGCGTCAGCCCGTTGTGGTATCCGGTCCCCTGCACATCCACGTCGGTGACGAGCACGCCGCGGTCCTCCGGCGGGATGCTGTCCTGTCGGGCCATCTCCGGCGTGATCGCCTGCACCGTGATGCCAAGCTTCTCGGTGCTCGCGGCCGCTGGGCCGGACTCATTGCCGCTGTCGCCACTGCTCGCTACCTGCTCGCTGCTCGGAACCTTCCCAAGCTTCACCTTGAGCGTCTTCTGCTGGCCGTAGCGCATGACCGTCACATCCACGGTTTGGCCCGGCTCGTAGTTGAGGATCAGCCGCTGCAGATCGGCGTCCGTGTCCACCGGCTTGCCGTCGATGGCGGTAATGACGTCGCCCGGCTCGATCCCGGCCTGCTTTGCGGGGCTGCTGGAGTCCGTGAAGTCACCCACGAGCGCCCCGTGAATTTCCTTCAAGCCGGCGACCTGAGCCGTCTGCGGCGTAACGTTCTGAATGGAGACGCCCAGCAGCGCGCGGTTCACGTGCCCGTACTTGATGAGATCGCTCATCACGCGCTTGGCGAGCGTGATGGGGATCGCGAAGCCGTAGCCGGCATAGAGCCCAGTCGTGCTCGCGATCGCCGAGTTGATGCCGATCACCTCACCTTGCGTGTTCACGAGCGGGCCGCCCGAGTTGCCTGGGTTGATCGCGGCATCGGTCTGGATGTAATCCACGACTGCGTAATTGCTGCCGTAGAGCTGCGTGAACTCCGGCGAGCTCCGTCCTTTGGCGCTGATGATGCCGGCCGTGACAGTGAACTGCAGGCTCAACGGGTTCCCGATCGCGAGCACCCAGTCGCCCACCTGCTCCTGCGTGTCATCGCCGAGCGGCACGGTGGGGAAGTTGGAGCCCTGGATCTTGATGACGGCGACGTCCGTGGTCGGGTCGCGACCGATGACCTTCGCCTTGAACACACGCTTGTCGAGCATCGTGACGTTGACGACATCCGCGTCGGCCACGACGTGATTGTTGGTCAGGATGTAGCCATCAGGCGAGACGATGAACCCCGAGCCGCTCGCCATACTCGGCACTTGCTGTTGCTGCTGCTGCGGATCGAACTGCCGGAAGAACTGCTCGATATCCGGCGGGAGATTCTGACCGTTCGGCCGGCGGAGCCGCCGCGATGCCGTGCGCTCCGTCTCGATGTACACGACCGCCGGGGTGACGCGCTTGGCGATCGCGGGGAAGGGATTGTTGGTGATGACGTTGGGCGTACCGGATTGGACCGCGGCACTTGGCGTTTTCTGCCCCTGCTGGGCGTAGCCAAACGGGGTGAGGTTGAACCCCGCCGCGAAGACAAGGCCGCCGGCAAACGCCACCGCGGCCACAACGCCAAGCCGCGTGCGTGCGAAGAGTCGAGACATGTAAAGATCCGTTCGTTGAGTTATGTCGGACTATACACTCGCTACCCGGCGCAAGTTTCGCGCGCCTGGGTGCGGGAAGCGGCAAGCGGGATGGGGGATGCGGGAACGGCTCGTGGAAAGACAGCCCTCACCCCCGAGGCTGTTGCGCATCCCGCATCCCGCATCCCGCTTCCCCGCCCGCGCTACTTCTTCTCCTCGTCCACGATCTCGTAGTCCGCTTCGACCACGTCGTCGGGGCCGCCCGGATTGGCGTGGGCGCTCGCGTCGGCGGCCTGCTCGGTGGCGTTGGCGCCCTGGGCCGTCTGTCCCTGCGCGTACAGCGACTGACCTGCTTCGCTGTAGACACGCGCCAGCTCTTCCTGCGCGGAGCGGATCTCGTTGAAATCCTCGCCACGGAGCGCCTTCCGCGCGCGCTCGATGGCACCTTCCAGGCGGCTCTTGAGATCCGCGCTCAAGCGGTCCGCCCACTCCTTCGAGTTCTTCTCCACCTCGTAGGTCATGCTGTCGAGGCGGTTGCGCAGGTCGATCTGCTCGCGCCGCTCCTTGTCCTCGGCGGCGTGCGACTCGGCGTCCTTCATCATGCGCTGGATCTCGCTCTCGGAGAGCCCGCTCGACGCCTCGATGCGGATCTTCTGCTCCTTGCTCGTGGCCTTGTCCTTCGCCGTCACGTGCAGGATGCCGTTCGCATCGATGTCGAACGTCACCTCGATCTGCGGCATGCCACGCGGAGCGGGTGGAATCCCGGTGAGCTGGAACTTGCCAATGGTTCGATTGTAGACGGCCAGCTCGCGCTCGCCCTGCAGCACGTGGATCTCCACCGTCGTCTGGCTGTCCTCGGCCGTCGAGAACACCTCGGACTTCTTGGTCGGGATCGTCGTGTTCCGCGGGATGAGCACCGTGGTCACGCCGCCCAGCGTTTCGATGCCCAGCGAGAGCGGGGTCACGTCGAGGAGCAGCACGTCCTTCTGCTCACCGGTCAGGACCGCGCCCTGGATGGCGGCGCCGATCGCCACGACTTCGTCAGGGTTCACGCCCTTGTGGGGCTCTTTCTTGAAGAAGTCCTTGACGATCTGCTGTACCTTGGGGATGCGGGTCGAGCCGCCGACGAGGATCACCTCATCGATCTGGTCCACGCTCATGCCGGCGTCCTTCAGCGCCTGCTGCATGGGCGGAATGGTGCGCTGGATCAGGTCGTCCACGAGCTGTTCGAATTTTGCCCGCGTCAGCGTGTAGTTCAGGTGCTTGGGCCCGGTCTGGTCCGCGGTGATGAAGGGCAGATTGATGTCCGTCTGCATCGTGGACGAGAGCTCCATCTTCGCTTTCTCCGCGGCCTCTTTCAGGCGCTGAAGCGCCATTGGATCCTTGGAGAGGTCGATCCCCTGATCACGCTTGAACTCGGCCACGAGCCAGTCGATGACGCGCTGGTCGAAGTCATCGCCGCCCAGGTGGGTGTCGCCGTTCGTGGACTTCACCTCGAACTGGCGCGAGCCCTCCACGTCGTAGAGCTCGAGGATCGAGATGTCGTAGGTGCCGCCGCCCAGGTCGAAAACGGCCACCTTCTCGTCCTTCTTCTTGTCCAATCCGTAAGCGAGCGCGGCCGCCGTCGGCTCGTTGATGATGCGGAGCACGTCGAGCCCCGCGATGCGGCCGGCGTCCTTGGTGGCCTGCCGCTGCGAGTCATTGAAGTACGCCGGCACGGTGACGACCGCCTTGGACACCTTGTTGCCCAGGTAGTCTTCCGCCGTCTGCCGCATCTTCTGCAGGATCATGGCGGAGATTTCCGGCGGGGTGTAGCGTTTGCCCTGAATCTCGACGGTCGCGAGATCGTTCTGTCCAGCGACCACCTTGTAGGGCACGCGCTTAATCTCGTCTTGCACCTCGCTCATCTTCCGCCCCATGAACCGCTTGATCGAGAAGACGGTGTTCTGCGGATTCGTCACGGCCTGGCGCTTGGCCACCGTGCCGACGAGCCGCTCGCCGTCCTTCGTAAAGCCGACTACGGACGGCGTGACCCGCCCGCCCTCGGCATTGGGGATCACCACGGGATCGCCGCCCTCCATTACGGCGACGACCGAGTTGGTCGTGCCCAGGTCGATCCCGATGACTTTGTCCGCCATAGCTACCTCGAGTGGTTATCGGTGAGGATATCTTCCCAGTCGCTTCGTGCGCCGAGTGGCGCGCGCCTTCCGCCGGTCTCGTGCGCGCGAACTTTGCGCGACAACAGTTCGAACCTTGGCAAGGCAGGGGCCTTTCATTTACGCCAGTTTGACAGCAAATCGCGCTCCGCACGCGAAAGGTGTGGCACGGTGACTGGACTGAGCGACGGCAATGTCCAGCGCACGGGCGCTCCATTGGCAGAAGGGGGACGGGATGATCCCGCTCGGTGATGACCTTCCGACGTTCCAGACTCCGTGGGCGATGTATCTGATCCTCGCGGCCACGTGGTTCGTCTGGCTGTTCGTGCAGGACGCAGGGATCAATCCCGTCGCGCTGGCGACGAGCGTGTGCAACCTGGGGCTGGTGCCGGGCGAGCTGACGCACCGGGCGCCGCTCGGGCTCGCGGTCCCATTGGGGAACGGGCTTGCCTGCGTCGTGGACAACTACGCCATCAACTACCTCACGCCCATCACCTCGATGTTCCTGCACGGGAGCTGGGAGCACATCCTCGGCAACTCGATCTTCCTGTGGGTGTTCGGGAACAACGTGGAAGACAGCATGGGACACGGTCGCTTCTTCGTCTTCTACTTCGTGTGCGGGCTCGCGGCGGCGGCGACGTACATCGTGACGGCGCCCGGGTCGCCGGTGCCCACGATCGGTGCTTCGGGGGCGATCTCGGGGGTGCTGGGCGCGTACCTGGTGCTCGACCCGCGCGCGCGGGTCAACATGTTCTTCTTCATCTTCATTCTCCCGATTCGCGCGTGGCTCGTGCTGATCTGGTGGTTCCTCTGGCAGCTCATCGCGGCGCTCCCGCAGCTCTCCTCCATGCAGGCGGTGACGAGCGGAGTGGCGGTGTGGGCGCACGTCGGCGGCTTCATTGCGGGGGTGCTCCTGATCAAGCTGTTCGAGAACCGGATGCTCGTGCGCGAGCATCGGGAGGCATGGCTCGAACGGTACGGGTTTCAGCGACACGACCGTTACTGACGGCGGGGCCGAGGTTTGCCCGCGAGCCCGTCCGCACGGTATTTTGCTCGCGTGAGCTCTGATCCCGCTGTCGCTGGTCCGCCCCCCGGTGTCACCTATGTGCGCGAGAATGCGCGCCTCGCGGACTTCATCGACCACACCCTGCTCAAGCCTGATGCGACCCAGCGCGACATCGAGACATTGTGCCGCGAGGCGGCAGAGCATCGCTTCGCGGCAGTGTGCGTGAACCCGGTGTGGGTGCCGCTGTGCGTCGACCAGCTTGCTGGAAGCAGTGTGAAGGTGGCGACCGTCGTGGGCTTCCCGCTCGGCGCGAGTGAGCCGGAAGGGAAAGCCGCCGAGGCGGCACGTGCCGCGGGCGAGGGCGCACAGGAATTGGACATGGTCGCTGCGATCGGGCACGTGAAATCCGGCGACTGGCGACACGTGGCGCGCGACATCGAGGCGGTGGTGTGCGCGGCGCCCGGGCGGCTGGTGAAGGTGATCATCGAGTCCGCGCTGCTCTCGCCGATGCAGATCGTGCAGGCCTGTCGCGTAGCGCATGATGCGGGCGCGGACTACGTGAAGACGAGCACAGGGTTCAGCGCAGCGGGTGGCGCGACGGCGGACGCGGTGGCGCTCATGCGGCTCGCGGTCGGCGATGCGCTCGGCGTCAAGGCGTCCGGCGGCATCCGCGATGGCGAGACGGCGTTCCGGATGATCGCTGCCGGTGCGACCCGCATCGGGAGCTCGAGCGGCGTGGCGATGGCCGAGTGCCGGGGGCGAGGCCCGCGGCCGCTGGCCGAGCTGCTCGCTACGGCGTGACCGCGCAGCGGCGTGTCTGCCGAGTCAACATGGGTGCGGCGCAAGGTGGCGCTGCGCTGCGCACATATCACATGATCACACACGGAGACTGACGCACGTGCGTCTCATCCCACGCGACGAAGTTTTTTTCGATCTCTTCAACGAGATGGCCCAGCGCACTGTTCGCTCGGCCACGCTCCTCAAGGCGCTGTTCGCCGAACCCGGGCAGCTGGACCACTACGTGGGACAGATCAAGGCCGTGGAGCACGAGGCGGACAATCTGACCCATGATATCATCAATCGCATCGATAAGACGTTCGTCACGCCGATCGATCGCGAGGACATCCACCTGCTCGCGTCGCAGCTGGACGAAGTGGTGGACCTGGTGGACGGGACGGCGCGACGCGCCGCGATGTTCCGCATCACGCAGGTGAAGGAGCCGGCCAAGAAGCTGTGCGATGTGCTCGTCCTGGCGACGAAGGCGATCAGTGTCGCGGTGAAAGACATGCGGAACTCGAAGATCGTCGTGCAGGAGAGTCGCGTGATCAAGGAGCGCGAAGAAGAGGGCGACGCGCTCTATCACGAAGCGGTCGGCTTGCTGTTCAAGGGGACGCCGGATCCGCTCGACGTCATCAAATGGAAGGAGCTGTACGACACCTTGGAGCGGGCGCTGGACCAGTGTGAAGACGTCGCAAACGCGTTGGAGAGCATCTCACTCAAGCACGCCTGAACGTGATCACGTACATCCTCGTCATCATCGCGATCGCGTTTCTCTTCGACTTCACCAACGGGTTCCACGATTCAGCCAACTCCATAGCCACCGTCGTCGGCACGCGGGTGCTGAACCCGCTGACGGCGGTGGTGTGGGCCGCGATCTTCAACTTCGCGGCGGTGTTCACCGTCGGCACGCTCGTCGCGAAGACGGTCGGGAAGGGGATGATCGACATCTCGATCGTCGACCCCAACGTCGTGCTCGGTGCGCTGCTGGGGGCGATCGCCTGGAACCTCATCACCTGGCTCTGGGGGTTGCCGTCCAGTTCAACGCACGCCCTGCTCGGTGGCTTCGCCGGTGCGGCGATCGCCAAGGCGGGGTTCGGCGCGATCATCCTCTCGGGGTGGATCGTCACGATTCTCTTCATCGTGCTCTCGCCGGTGATCGGACTGCTCCTGGGCTACGGGCTCATGGTCGCGGTGTTCTGGATCTTCCGTCGTATTCCGCCAGGGCGCGTCGACCGCGTTTTTCGCGTGGCACAGATCGCCAGCTCCGCGTTCCTCTCCCTCGCGCACGGTGGCAACGATTCCCAGAAGACGATGGGGATGATCGTGAGCCTGCTCGTCTCCTCGCAAGCGGTGTTCAAGGGCCAGACCGGCGTGCTCGGGCACCTCTACCTGGCGAACGCGAGCGTGGTGCCACGGTGGGTGGAGATCGGGGCCTACACAGCGATCGCGCTCGGTACCCTGTTCGGTGGATGGCGCATCGTCCACACCATGGGGCATCGGATCACGCGGTTGCGTCCGGTGGGCGGCTTCTGCGCCGAGACGGCGGGCGCGTTGAGCATCATGATCGCAACGCGCTTCGGCATCCCCGTCAGCACGACGCACACGATCACGGGCTCGATCGTTGGTGTGGGCGCGACGACGCGGCTCTCGGCCGTGCGATGGGGGATCGCTGGGCGGATCGTGTGGGCGTGGATTCTCACCATCCCCGCGGCGGGGATAATGGCGGCGATTGCGTGGTCGATCCTGCACGCGGCCCTGCCGTTCTATTGAGTGCCTGCACTGGCCGAGGGCCGAGCCCGAATTAGCGGCGGCCGGTGCTGTGCGATTCCGCGTCGTGCCGGTCCTCCGCGTGGTGCTTGATCGATTTCCCTTCCGCGAGATAAACCGCGTCCTCGGCGATGTTGGTGGCAAGGTCGGCCACGCGCTCAAGGTTGCGACTCACCAGAAGGAGCTCGAGTGCGGCCGAGATGGTGGACGGATCCTCGAGCATGTGCGTGAGCAGGATGCGGAACAGTGAATCGTGGAGCGCGTCCACCTGGTCGTCGCGCTTGCACACGTCGCGCCCGAGGGTGCCGTCCGCGCGGACGAAGGCATCGAGCGCATCGCCGAGCATCTGACGGGCGCGGCGGGCCATGTCCTGAATCTCGGGGTCGGGCGTGATGTTCGATCGCCGCTCGATCAGTCGCTGTGTCGACTGCGCGATGTTCACGGCGTGATCGCCCACACGTTCCAGGTCGCTCGAGATCTTGATGGCGCCGATGATGAAGCGGAGATCGCGCGCCATGGGCTGCTGCAGGGCGAGGAGTGAGATGGCGAGTTGCTCCACCTCGATCTCCAGCGCATCGATCTCGCGGTCCGCAGCGAGGACGGTCTCCGCCTTGTCGGCATCGCGCGAGAGGAGGGCATCGACGGCGAGATCAACCAGCGCCTCGGCACGCTGTGACATGTCGAGGAGGCGCTGCGTGAGCGCGTCGAGCTGCTCGTGAAAGTGGCGAAAGCCAGCCGTGCTGTGCGTTGCGGTCATCCGAATCTCCCGGTCAGGTACGCTTCGGTCTGCGCCTGTTGCGGGTTGGTGAAGAGGTGGTCGGTGGCGCCAGCTTCGACGACGCGGCCGAGGTAGAAGAACACGGTGTCGTCGGAGGCGCGAGCCGCCTGCTGCAGGTTGTGCGTCACGATCACGACTGTGAGCTCGCGCTTCAGCTCGTACAGTAGCTCCTCGATCTTCTGCGTGGCGATCGGGTCGAGCGCGCTCGCGGGTTCGTCGAGGAGCAGGACTTCGGGATCGTTGGCGAGTGCACGGGCGATGCACAGTCGCTGCTGCTGGCCGCCGGAGAGGGCCAGCGCGCTCTGGCGAAGGCGGTCCTTCACCTCATCCCAGAGTGCGGCACGGCGCAGCGCGCCTTCCACGATGTCGTCGAGCGCGGTTCGGCGCGTGGTACCATTGATCCTCGGGCCGAAGGCGACGTTGTCGTAGATGGTTTTCGGAAACGGGTTCCAGCGCTGGAACACCATGCCGACGCGCTGGCGCAGGGCGACGACATCGGTACCGCGTGCGTACAGGTCCGCACCGTCGAGCAAGATGGCGCCGGTCGCTCGCGTGTCGGGAATCGTGTCGTTCATCCGGTTGATCGCGCGGAGCAGCGTCGACTTGCCGCACCCCGATGGACCGATGAGCGCGGTGATGGCACGCGGGCGGATGCGCACACTCACGTCGTGGAGCGCCTGCTTCGGACCGTACCAGAATGAGAAGCTCCTCGCTTCGATCATGCCCGGAACGTCGTGCTGGCCCTGTGATGGCATTGTCGCGTGCGCTGCGTCAGCCGCATGCGCTGCAGCTCGCGTAGCGCGCGGTCCGAGATCGACGGTCGTCTCGTTCATCCGAAGCGCCCCGTGATGTAGGCTTCCGTCCGCGCATCCGCGGGAGCGGTGAACAGCGTGCGCGTAGGTGCGAGCTCCACGAGCTCGCCGCCGAGAAAGAATGCCGTGTGATCGGAGACGCGCGCGGCCTGTTGCATGTTGTGTGTGACGATCACCACCGTCATGTTCTCACGCAGCTCGTACACGAGCTCCTCGATCTTCTGCGTGCTGATGGGATCGAGCGATGCGGTCGGCTCATCGAGCAGGAGGACCTCGGGATCGGTTGCGAGCGCTCGCGCGACGCACAGCCGTTGCTGCTGGCCGCCAGAGAGTTCCACGGCGCTGCCGGAGAGGCGGTCCTTCACTTCGTCCCACAGCGCGGCGCGGCGGAGTGCGCGTTCGACGATCTCGTTGGTCTCGGACCGCGACGGCATGCTCGCCCCAAGCACCTTCAGCCCCGCGGCGACGTTGTCGCGAATGGACATGGTGGGGAAGGGAGTGGGGCGCTGAAAGACCATCCCGACGTGCCGGCGGACGGCGATGGGATTTACGCCGGGGCCGTAGATGTCGCGCCCGTCGAGCGACACGCGGCCGCGCACGCGTGCGGTGGGCACCGTCTCGTGCATCCGGTTGAGGCAGCGGAGGAACGTCGATTTCCCGCACCCCGAGGGGCCGATGATCGCGGTCACGTGCCGGTCGAGCACATCCACCGTCACGCCACGGACCGCGTGCACCGTACCGAACCACGCATCGAGCCCGTCGACGTCGAGCCGGGGGCGCGCGGCAGAGGACGCGTCCAGTTCGGTGCTCATGCGCGCATCCCGTGCGCGCCGGTCCTCAAGCGCCGCCACCAAGGGTAAAACGACTTCGCGTTGCGACACGGGCGAAGATGCTGATGACGAGGATGATCCCGATGAGGACGAGCGAGCCGGCCCACGCGAGGGAGTGCCAGTCATCGTAGGGGCTGATGGCATAGGTGAAGATCTGCAAGGGCAGCGCGGCGATCGGCTGCCTCAGTGATGTCGACCAGAAGTTGTTGCCGAAGGCAGTGAACAGGAGCGGCGCGGTCTCACCCGCGATGCGCGCGATGGCGACGAGCGCGCCGGTGACGATCCCCGAGCCGGCGGTGCGCAGGACGATGGTGAGCGACGTCCGCCACCGCGCGTAGCCGAGTGCCAGCGCCGCTTCGCGCAGTGAGACCGGAACCGTGCGCACCATTTCCTCTGTCGTGCGGGCGACGGTGGGGAGCATCATGACGCCGAGCGCGACGCCGCCGGCGAGCGCGGAAAAGTGCCCGACGGGACGCACCAGAAATTGCCAGACGAAGATCCCCATGACGATCGACGGGAGACCGTTGAGCACGTCGGAGAGGAAGCGCACGATGTCGGCGAGGCGCCCGCCGCGATGCTCGGCCAGGTAGAGGCCAGCGCCAACACCGATGGGAATCCCGAGCACGCCGGCGATCCCGATCAGGATGAGTGTGCCGATGATCGCGTTCGCCATCCCGCCGCCCGCTTCACCCGGAGCGCTCGGCATCTTCGTGAAGAAATCGAGCGTCAGCGAGTGCGCGCCGGCGTTGAGCAGATGCACGAGGATGACGATGAGCGGCAGTACGGCAAGCACCGCGGCGAGCACCGTGAGGGCGACCATGATCGCGTTGACGATCCGGCGCCGGCGTCGAACGGAGACGGCCGTGTTCATACGCCCCTGCTACTCGCGCCGCGGGAGACGCGCCAGACGAGCCAGCGCGCGATCGCGTTCACGATGATGGTGATGACGAGTAGCGTGAAGCCGACCGCCATGAGCGCCGAGAGATGCGCGTCGCTGCTCGCCTCGCTGAACTCGTTCGCGATGAGCGACGCCATGGTATAGCCGGGCGCGAAGAGCGACGCTGAAATCTCCTGGCGATTGCCGATCACCATAGTGACGGCCATCGTCTCGCCGAGTGCGCGACCCAACCCGAGGATGACGCCGCCGATGATTCCCGATTTGGCGTACGGCAGCACTGCGCCCCAGATCGTCTCCCACTTGGTGGCGCCGAGCGCGAGGGCGGCGTCGCGTTGCGCGCGCGGCACCGCGAGCAGCACTTCGCGAGACACCGACGCGATGTAGGGGAGCACCATGATCGCGAGGATGAGTCCCGCCGCCAGCATGCTCGGCCCGTACGCGGGACCGGTGAAGAAGGGCGTGGCGCCGAGCCCGAGCGTGTCGCGCAGAAGGGGCATGACCGGATCGCGCAGGAGTGGGAGGAGAACGAAAATCCCCCACAGTCCGTAGACCACGCTCGGAATGGCGGCAAGCAGATCCACCAGAAAAGCGACGGGCTGCCTGAGCCAGCGCGGCGCGAACTCGGAGAGAAAGAGCGAGACGCCGATGGCGAGCGGTGTCGCGATGAGCAGGGCGATCGCCGACGAGACGAGGGTACCGTAGATGGCGGGCGCGGCGCCGAACTCGCCGGCCACGGGATTCCACGTGCTCGACGTGAGGAAGGACAGGCCAAAGTGTCGGAACGTCGGCCAACCGGCCATCGCGATCTCACCGGCGATGAGCACGAGCAGGATCGGGACGCAGAGCGCGAAGAACGTCGTCGCGCCGCGATAGATGCGATCGGCGAGGACGACGCCGCGGATGTCCAGCTCCAGGCCGCTGTCCGGCGCGGGTGTCTCGGCGACGGGTACCGCGGTTCCTTCCGTCATGTCGTCGCGCCGACCTTGATCTGGCCGATGCGCGATTCCAGCTGCGTGATCATGTTCGGCGGGAGCGGTGCATAGTCGAGTGACGGCGCGGTGGACTCACCGTGCTCGAGATACCAGTGAAGGAAGGCGACGAGCTTCTTCCCCTTCACCGCATCCGGGTAGCTCGAGTAGACGAGCAGCCAGGTGAACGACGAGATCGGGTACGCGCCCTTCCCCGGCGCATTCACGATGGAGATGCGGTAATCGGTGTTGGCCGGGAGCTTCGCCACCGCGCCGGCTGCAGCGGCCGTGGCCGACTGGACCGACGGGGCGACGAATTCACCGGCTGCATTCTCGATGAGCGCTGCGGGCAGCTTGTTCTGTACCGCATACGCGAGCTCGGTGTATCCGATCGCGCCTTCGGTCTGCTTCACCTGGCCGGAGACGCCTTCGTTCCCCTTGGCGCCGAGGCCGATCGGCCACTGCAGTTCCTTCCCGCGTCCCGGATGCTGCGCCCATGCGTGGCTCACGGTCGAGAGGAAATCGGAGAAGATGTACGTCGTGCCACTGCCATCGGAGCGATGGACGACCAGAATGTCCTTCGCCGGGAGCGACACGCCGGGATTGAGCGAGGTGATGCGGCTGTCGTTCCACTTGGTGATCTCCCCGCTGAAGATGCCGGCGACCACATCACCCGTGAGGCGGAGCGGTTGTTTGACGGAGGGGAGATTGTAGGTGATGACCACCGCACCGAGCACGGTCGGGAAGTGCAGAACGGGACGCGGCGCCTTCGAGAGCTCGGCGTCGGTCATCGGCGCATCCGAGGCACCGAAGTCGATGGTGCGCTCCGTGAGTTGGCGGATGCCGCCGCCCGAGCCGATGGGCTGATAGTTGATTTTTACGCCGGTCTGCTGCGCGTATGCGGCGAACCACTTGCCGTAGATGGGATACGGGAAGGTAGCCCCGGCGCCTGTGAGGTCGACGCCGGCGGATGCAGCTTCCGCGGCAGGTGTGGAGGCGCCTGCACTGCCACCCCGCTTGTCCTGACCACAAGCGACGAGCGCGGACAGCACCAGTACAGCGAGCAGTACGTTCTGCATGGGGTTACGTGGCTGGAGATTCATGCCACGTATGATGGGCGCGGTTCGTTTCGGCGCCGTCGCGGGCGTGTAACGAGTTGGTCACAACGAAATCGTGGGGCACCTGGACGGCTGTCCAGGTGCCCCACGGGGTGCGAACGCGATGCGTTCGGCGATGATTCGCCGGCTACAATGCGCCGGTCATCAAAGTGTCGCGCTCAGAAGTTCGCCTGCCAGTGCAGATACCAGATGCTCGACTCTGCGCCGCTCAACCCGTTCTCCGGCTTCGTGCGCTGGTAATCGAGCGCGAGCGCCGTGCTTCGGGTGGGCTCCCAGAAGACGCCAGCAGTGATGAACTGCGAGCGGCCATCCACGTCCGTGCTGGGCTTGAAGTCATCCAGGCGGAACACGGCGCCGACTGACGACGGCGTCTTCGGGTTCGCCCATTCGAGGGGTCGCACGATCGCGAACGCATCGAAGAGCCGGCCCGTTATGTCCGTCACCGTCCGCGCGGCTGGTGTCGCGCCAGCTTCCGCGCCATCCGTGCGCTCGGCATACTCGGCGCCGAAGGTCAAACGCCGGTCGCGATTGCCGACGAACACGCCCCATCGGTTGCGGGCCAGGCCACTGGTGATCGGATTGATCGAATCGGTGGCGAACTTGCTCGCCGCATTGCCTCGGTAGAACCACGGCGAGATGGTGAAAGTCTGGAGCAGGCCCTTCTGCCGTGCGAGTGGTGTCACCGAGAGACGAAGCGCGACATCCTTGAAGCGGTCCGTCTCCGGCGATTCGTATCCGTTGCCGTTGGTCAGCGTGCCGTAGAGCTCACCCCAGTGACCGGGGAGCGTGAGCTGCGCTGCTGCGCCGACATCTGCTGACGAGAAGAAGCCGACGCGTTCGACAGGCACCTTGCCGAGGTAGCGTGGCCAGAAGCTCTCTTCGTGATCGATGAGCACCGTGTGCAGCACGCCGATGCGCGCGAGTGCCGATAGTCCCGACGCGGTGGGCTGCACCACGTTGTACTGAAAGTACGCGTACTTGAGGCGAACGAACCACCCCTGATAGAAGCTGTTGTTCGCCTGCTGCTTGATGTCCGTGGTGACGCGGATGCTGGCGCGATCGCCCGCCGGCATCTTGAACGTGAGATACGCGCGCTCGATGTCGAACTTGTTCGGGCTCTTCCCGCCGTTGGCGGCTTTGGCGGCGGAGTCCGTCTGAAACTGGTAGTTGCCAAAGATCACGCCGGAGAAATCGAGTGCCGGCGTGGTCATCTTCGGCGCGGCCGGCGTGTGCTTCTGGGTCGTATCGCGAGCGGTGGTCGTATCCTGTGCGTGAGCGGTGAGCGGCGCGGCGAGGATCAGCATGCTCGCCACGGCGAAGACAGCAGCACGAGTCGTGGTCATGTGTTCTTGCGTTGAGGAGTGAGATTACCGCGAGGCGATGTTGACATCGCTCAGGCGCTTGACGAGTGCCGTGCGCATCGACTGGGGGAGCGGTGCGTAATCCAGCGACGAAGCCACCCATTCGCCATTCTCGTAGGCCCAGCGAAGGAAGTCGACCAACGCCTTCCCCTTCGCCGCATCCGGCGGGTTCTTGTAGACGAGGATCCAGGTGAACGATGAGATCGGATACGCCTCGGCACCCGGTGCGTTCACGATCGAGATGCGGTAGTCAGTGTTTGCGGGTAGTGTGCGAACCGCACCGGCGGCCGCGGCTGTCACCCCCTCGATCGTCGGCGCGACGAACGAACCGGCAGCGTTCTGCAGGAGCGCCGAAGGTAGCTGGTTCTGCTTCGCGTACGACAGCTCGACGTAGCCGATCGCGCCCGGTGTCTGCTTCACGAGCCCTGACACGCCTTCGCTCCCCTTGCCGCCGAGCCCGACCGGCCAGTTGATTGCCTGCGCTTTGCCGGGGCCCGCTGACCAACTCGGGCTCACGGCCGAGAGATAGTCGGTGAAGATGTACGTCGTTCCGCTGCCGTCCGAGCGGTGTACGACGAGGATGTCCTGCGCGGGGAGCGTGACGCCAGGATTAAGCGCAGCGATGCGGGCGTCGTTCCACTTCGTGATCGTGCCGAGGAAGATGTCGGCGAGCACGGGGCCCGTGAGCTTCAGGGGCGACTGGACACCGGGCAGGTTGTACGTGATCGACACCGCGCCGAGGACGGTGGGGAAGTGCAGGATCGCCCCGCCCTTCGCCTTGGCGATCTGCCCATCGGTCATCGGCCCGTCGGAGGCGCCGAAGTCGACGGTCTCATCGGCGAGCTGGCGGATGCCGCCGCTCGAGCCGATGGACTGATAATTCACCTGTACACCGGTCTGTTGGGCGTACATCGCAGCCCACTTCGAGTAGATCGGATACGCGAAGCTGGAGCCGGCACCTGTCAGCGTGACGCGTTGCGCGGACGCGCTGTTCAGCGCGCCTGTCAATGCACAGAGTGCGACAGCGAGTGACCGCACGGATCGGAAAGCCACGAACACGCTCCATGAAGAAGGGTGCCATAGAATTCCCCTGCGCGGTAAAGGCGTCGTGAGCGTTGGGTAACGGCTGCGTCACGACCAGCGAGCGCAACACCCGCGCTCATCGTCGGATGCTCCGCGTCGTGAACGCGGGGCATCCACGGCTGCTCACCCCAGCAGACACAGGGAACACTCGCCCCGGCCTGGTAGCTCGACGCGCGTGACGCCGGCGCGCCGCTCTCTCCAGCCTCGTAGCACGAGCAGCAACGCATCGAGAGCGGTGGGATGATAGCAGTCGACGCCGTGAAGGTCGACGCGCAGCGTCCGGATGGAATCGGGAAGATCATCGCAGCATCGCAGGGCAAGCAGGGTGCCCGCGGAAGACAGCGTACCGCGAAGATAGAGCGTTGCGGCGGTCACGTGCGCTTCGAGCGCGCAGTGCAGCGTGGTACTCACGAATGCTCCTGGTTGACACGCCGGAATGGATGAGGTGGCGTCGTCACACGGAGCGCATCATGGCCGTCACGATGTGGTAACTCGCAGGGGCAAGAGCCACGCGACGCCTTCGTGACGCGAGTGGTACATCGCCCTTCCGTGCATGTGACATCGCCGGACGACTGTATGGTCGCGGACCGCAGACGGTCCGCACATCCCCAACGAGGAGTTGATCCGTGCAACCGTCAGTTCGCCTGCTCCATGTCGCCGCGATCTACGACGCGACCGACGTGCCGTCGTCAGGTCTCCGGCACGTCGGGACTCGGGAGGAGCACGGCGATGGTCGTGCCGAGCCCAACGGTGCTCTCCGCGCGTACGCGGCCCCCGTGCGCCTCGGCGAGATGCTTCACGATCGCGAGCCCGAGCCCCGTCCCACCGGCCTCGCGTGAGCGGCCAGGGTCGGCGCGGTAGAAGCGCTCGAAGATGCGAGGTAGGTGCTGCGGTGCGATGCCGACGCCGGTATCGCGCACGCCGAGCCAGACGCCGTGCGCGTCCGGCTCAGTGAATACGGTCACCGTCCCACCGCTCGGTGTGTAGCGCACCGCGTTGCCCGTGAGGTTGGCGAGGATCTGCCGCACAGCCGTCGGATCCGCGTGGACGACCGCCGCGCACGGGTCAACGGCGATGTCGATGATGACGCCCTTGGACTCCGCGGCATTGCGGATGGGTGTCGTCACCTCGGCCGCGGCCGTCTCGACATCAATGCGGGCGGGGTTCGGGACCCAGCCGCCCGATTCGATGCGCGAGAGATCGAGCAGATCGTCGACGATGCGCAGCATGCGCTGTGCGTTCGTGAAAATTGCCGTGGTGAACGTTGCGCGCTGCGCGGGTGTGAGGTCATCTGCAGCCAGCGTCTCAGCGTAGCCGTTGATGACGGTGAGCGGTGTCTTCAATTCGTGCGAAACGTTGGCGACGAAGTCCCGCCGGACGGCGTCCAGTCGCCGACTGGCGGTGAGATCGAAGAGTGCGAGCACGGCGCCGCCTCCACCAAACGGGCGTGTGGTGAGCAGGAGCGAGTGGCCGGCGAGGGTGATCTCCAACTGCTCGGCCGCTCCGTGCTCCATGGCGTCGACGAGTGCCTCGCGCAGGATGGGATCGCGTGGCAGCAGATCGACGGAGAAGGGGACGGGGGCGCGCAATTCGAGGAAGCGGCGCGCGCTCTGGTTCAGACGGACCACGCGGCGGCTGGCATCCACCGCTACCACACCTTCGCTCAACGCTTCGACGAGCGCGCTCATCAACGCTTCGTCGGATTGCAGCGCCTGGAGCCGGCTCGCGAGCTGGTCGGCCATGTTGCGAATCGCGTCGCCAAGCTCGCCGACTTCGCCCGGGGCTGATAGCGAAGGTCGGCGCGACAGGTCTCCATGCGCGAGGTCGCGGGCGACGTCGCGGAGCTCGATAATGGGGCGCGTGACGTCGCGCGAAAACGCGTACGCGAGCAGTAGTGCGACAACGAGCGCGGCGAGCCCCGAGAGCAGCACATCGCGCCGTGCGCGGGCGACGATCGCGTCGAACACTCGCGTGGCGATGGAGACGCGAGCGGTGCCCAGCGGCGCCGTGACGGCGACGTACAGCTCCCGGTCACCGGCCGATGGACTCACGCGTTCGGAGGAGCCTACGCCGGTCTGCTTTGCCTGCATCACCTCGGGCCGGTGCGAATGATTCTCGAGCCGCTCCCGTGCGGCGCCGTGGAATCGCGAGTCCCCGATCACGCGGCCGGTGCTGTCGATGAGCGTGACGCGATGCCCCAGCGCTGCGCCTGCGTTCGTGGCGAGGGAATCGGGATCGACGGTCGGCGTCCACTCCGCCGCGATGAAGCGTGCTTCGCGCGTGAGCTCACCGACGACGAGGGTGTGCACCTCGGCGCCGAGGCGCGCATCGCTCAGTGCCACGACGACCACCACGAGCACGCCGACGACGAGTGTCGAGCCGAGGAGGAGACGGCGGGCGAGCTTCACCTGTGGCGGCGCTCCGGCGCGCGCAGGCGGTACCCGAAGCCGCGTACGGTCTCGATCAGATCACCGGCAAGGCCGAGTTTGCCTCGCAAGCGTTGCACGTGCATGTCGACCGTTCGCGTCTGGATGTCCGGGGCCGCGTCCCATACGGATTCCAGCAGCTGCGCGCGTCCCTGCACGCGCCCGCGCCGCTCGGCGAGGAGCAGGAGCAACTTGTATTCGGTCGGCGTCAGCTCGATCTCCTGATCCTCGACGGTCACGCGATGCGCGTCGCGATCGATGCGGAGCGCACCGATCGCCAGCAGCGATGAGTTTGCGGAGCCCACCGCGATGAGCCGGCGCAGGATCGCTCCCACGCGGAGCACCAGCTCCTGCGGACTGAACGGCTTGGTGAGGTAGTCATCGGCGCCGAGCGAGAGGCCGCGAATGCGATCCGTCTCCTCCTTGCGCGCCGTGAGCATGAGCACGGCGACGTCCTGCGTCGGCGGTGCAGCGCGAAGCTGCTCGAGCACCTCGTAGCCGGACATGTCGGGGAGCATCAGGTCGAGCACGATGAGCGCCGGGCGCTCTTCGCGCGCTGCGTGGAGCGCGTCGGTGCCGGTGCCCGCGGTGGACACGCGATAGCCGGCCTTGGCGAGGTGATAGGCGACGAGCGCGACGATATCCGGTTCGTCGTCCACGACGAGTATGCGCTCGCCGCCGGCGTTCGAGCTCATCCTGGCTCCGCCGCGAGCCGCCGGCGCACGGTCTCGACGAGCCTCTCGATGGCCACGTCGTTGTGCCCGCCGTGCGGAATGATCACGTCGGCGTAGCGCTTGGTGGGCTCCACGAACTCGAGATGCATCGGGCGCACGGTCGAGAGATACTGTTCGAGGATGTCGTCGAGCGCGCGGCCCCGCGCGTGCAGGTCGCGCCTGATGCGACGCATGAGGCGGATGTCCGCGTCGGCGTCGACGTAGACCTTCACGTCGCACAGGTCGCGCACGCGGGCATCCACGAAGAGCAGAATGCCATCGGCGACGATCACATCGGCGGGCGCAACGTGCACCGTCTGCGGTGCGCGCGAGTGCGTCACGAAATCGTAGACCGGTTTGTCCACCGGCTGCCGCTGCGCCAGGCACCCGAGATGGGCGACGAACAGCTCGAGGTCGCACGCATCCGGATGGTCCCAGTTCACATGGCACCGTTCGTCGGCGCTCAGGTGCGACATATTCCGGTAGTAGGCATCCATGTCGAGGAACGCGACGGATACCTCACCCAGCGATGCCGCCACCTTGCGGGCGACGGTGCTCTTTCCCGAGCCGGAGCCGCCGGTCACGCCGATGATCAAGGGCTTGCGCATGTCGTGCCGAGTGGGTGGTGGACGCCTGGCCATCCGGAGTGAAGAGTGGCGCGGGGAACGGGTTGCGGGAAGCGGTGCGCGTGTCACGGATTCGTATCGATTGTCGTGCCGCGGCAAGTTGATGCGCCACGTATCGGGCGGTCAACCGCCCTCCCACGGTGCAGCATGAGCCACTAAGTTGTGTCCATGCATCGCCCCTTCCTCGCGCTGTGTGCCGTCGGTCTCTCCGTTTCGGCCGGGCATGCGGGCAGCAGCACTCCACCTCGCGCCACGCACGCCGACTCGTTCGATCTCGTCGTTGCCGCTACCACCGACGTGCACGGCCGCGTGCGCGGGTGGGATTACTACGCCAACGCGCCTGATCCGGCACGTGGGCTCTCGCGCGCGGCGACGATCGTCGACTCGGTGCGCCAGGCGGATTCGGGTCGCGTGATCCTCGTGGATGCGGGCGACCTGTTGCAGGGGAACCCATTCACGTATGTCGCGGCGCGCATCACGCACGAAGTCCCGCATCCGGTGATCGCGGCGATGAACGCGATGCACTACGATGCGGCGGCGATCGGGAACCACGAGTTCAACTACGGCGTGCCGCTGCTGAACGCGGCGATCGCGCGGGCGCGCTTCCCGTTCCTCGCCGCCAACGTGTACACCGCCGCGGGTCGACGGGCGTACGCGCCGTATCGCATCGTGCGGCGGGGCGGCGTGAAGGTCGGCATCATCGGCGCGACGACTCCCGGCTCCATGATCTGGGATCGCGCGAACCTCTCGGGTCGACTCGTGATCCGCGACATCGTGCCGGAGGTGCGACGCGCGGTGCGCGAGATACGGTCGGCCGGCGCCGATGTGGTGGTTGTCGTCATGCACGCGGGGCTCGACGAGCCGGCGAGCTACGACACCGTGGCCACGGGGCTCCCGAGCGAGAACGTGGCGGCACGCGTCGCGAAGGAAGTGCCGGGGATCGACCTCATCGTGTATGGCCACTCGCACAAGCAGATGGCGGACACGACCATCGGGACGACGATGCTCATGCAGCCCAAGAACTGGGCGACGAGCGTCGGCGTTGCGCACCTGACGCTGCGCCGCGATGGCGATCACGCGCGGTGGCACGTCGTGGCGCACCGCGGTGTGCTCGTGCCCGCGCGCGGACATGCGGAGAGCCTGGCTGTCGTCCAGGCGGTGCGTGCCGCGCATGCGCGCACCATCGCGTACGTGACGTCCGTCATCGGGCACACCGAGGTCGCATGGCGGAGCGACTCGTCGCGTGTGGCGGACACGCCGCTCGTCGACTTCATTCTCGAGGTGGAACGCCGCACGACGCACGCCGATCTCGCATCGACCGCCGCCTTCTCGCTCGACGCGTCGCTCGCCAAGGGGCCGATCACGGTGGCGGAGGTGGCGAAGCTGTACCCGTACGAGAACACGCTCGAGGTCGTGCGTATCACGGGGCGTCAGCTCCGGCAGTACCTGGAGTACAGCGCGCGCTACTTCGGGCAATACGGAAGCGACGAGCCGCCAGTGAACGCGCAGGTCCCGGGGTACAACTTCGACATCGTCGCGGGCGCGACGTACACCATCGATCTCTCGAAGCCGGTGGGCGCGCGAATCACGCGGCTCGACGTGAAGGGGCGGCCGGTCCGTGATTCGGACACGTTCACCTTCGCGCTCAACAACTATCGGCAGTCGGGCGGTGGCGGCTACGCGATGCTCCGTGGCGCACCCGTCGTATCCAATGGGCAGACCGAGATCCGCCAGCTGCTCATCGACGAGGTGAAGCGCCGAGGGACCATCGCGCCTGACGACTACTTCACGCGCAACTGGTCCATCGCCCCCGCTGCCGCCGTCGCTCCGGCGTATGCAGCGATGCACGCGCTGCCTGGCGAGGGAGGCGTGAGCCGTGTGGGTGCAGCGCCGCGGCTCCGCATCATCACGACCAACGACTTCCACGGCGCGCTCGAGCCGCGACCCGACGCGCGAGGGATCATGCGCGGCGGCGCAGCCGAAGTGGCGACCGAGATCGAGCAGGCGGAGCGGAGCTGCGCGCAGCCGTGCGAGACGTTGCTCCTCGACGGCGGCGACGAGTTCCAGGGGACACCGGCCTCGAACCTCGCCTTCGGCAAGCCCGTGGTCGAGATGTTCAATGCGCTCGGGCTGGCCGCGGCCGCTGTGGGGAATCACGAGTTCGACTGGGGCGTGGACACGCTCCGGAGTCGGATGCGCGATGCGCGCTACAGCTTTCTCGCCGCCAACGTTCGCTACACGGATGGACGCGACGTCGAGTGGATCCCCAACGACACGCTGGTCGAACGTGGGCCCTTCCGGATTGGGATCATCGGGGTCGCGACGGTCGAAACGCCGACCACCACGCGCTCGCGCAACGTGGCGGGGCTCCGCTTCGATGCGCCCGCGCCGATCGTCGACTCGCTCGCGCGCACGCTCAGGACGCGCGGCGCGAACGTCGTCGTGGTCGTCGCACACGCAGGTGCGTTCTGCAGCGCAAATGGGACGCGCGACTGCCACGGCGAGATCATCGACCTCGCGAACGCGCTCACCGAGCCCGTGGACGCGATCGTGAGCGGGCACACACATTCGCTGGTCGACGAGACGATCCGTGGTATTCCAATCGTGCAGGCGCTGTCGAGCGGACGCGCGATCGGTGTCATCGATCTCGATCCGGCGTGGGGCTCGACGCCGCATACGATCGCGCGTGAAGCCGTGATGGATGTCGTCACCGACTCGCTCCCGCCGGACCCACGCATTGATGCGATCGTGCACGGGGCGGTGAGTGCGGTGGCCGGTCGTGTGAACCAACCGGTGGCCCGGATCGCGGCCGACATGCAGCGCTCGGGTGACCAGCACGCGCTCGGCAACCTCATTGCCGACGCGCAGCGATGGGCGGGGAAGGGGGACATTGCCGTGATGAACAACGGGGGCATTCGCGCCAATCTGCGGAGCGGCACCGCGACGTATGGCTCGCTGTTCGAGATTGAGCCGTTCGGCAATACGCTGTATCGCATCACGGCGCGCGGCACCGATGTGCGCGCGTACATCGAGCGGCTGGTGGGAGGGAAGGGCGAGCCGCGCGTGCACGTGAGCGGTGTGACGGTGACGTACGACAGCACGCGCGCCCCTGGCGCCCGCATCGTGCGACTCACGCTTGCCGATGGTCGTCCGTTCCGGGATGACGCGACCTATACCGTCGTGATGAGCGACTTCATGGCGACCGGCGGCGACGGACTCGGCCTCGGTCGCGCTGCACTCGCCGTCGAGCCACTGGACGTCGTCGACCTCGATGCGCTGGTGGGCTACCTCCGCTCGCTCCCGCAGCCCGTCACGCCGCCGGCCGGCGCGCGCTTCACGGTGGTGCACCGATGACGCACACCGTCCCCGTGTTCATCAACGCCGAGCGCGTGGAGGTCGCGGCCGGGATCACCGTGCTGCTGGCGCTCCGCGCGTGGAGTGAAGGGATGGCGGATGAGGTGGAGACCGGTACGCTCGTCGTGCTCGACAGTCGCGGCCTCCCGGTGGCGCTCGACACGCCCGTGCACGCGGGCGACATCTTCCGGCTCATTGCGACCCGCGAGCGTCGCGAGAACGCGGACGATGAGCTGCACTGATCCCTGACCGTTGTATCGATGCTGAATAGAGAGTTGCTGCGAGCCCTCCCCAAAGCGGAGCTGCACTGCCATCTGGATGGCTCCGTCCGTCCCGAAACCTTGATCGAGCTGGGCCGGGAGTATGGCCGGCCGATGCCGGTCGCCAATCCGCGTGCCCTGTACGAGCACATGGTCGTGCGCGATGCGCACAACCTCGAGGAGTATCTCGCGCGCTTCTCCACGACGCTCTCCGTCATGCAGCGTGCGGATGCCCTAGAGCGCGTCACGTACGAGCTCATGGAGGATGCGGCGCGCGACGGCGTGCGCTATATCGAGATCCGATACTCGCCGGTGCTCAACGTCAGCGGCGGTCTCTCGCTCGGCCAGGCGGTCGAGGCGCCGCTCTACGGTATCGCGCGCGCCGAGCGGGACTTTCCGATCCGCGGGCGCGTGATCATCTGTGCGCTGCGACATCTCTCGCCGGATGTCTCGCTCGAGCTCGCGCGCCTGGCGGTTGCGTACAAGTCGCGCGGCGTGGTCGGCTTCGATCTCGCGGGCGCGGAGTGCGGGCATCCTGCGGCGGCGCACGCGGCGGCGTTCGCGTATGCGCGCCGGCATGAGCTCGCCGTAACGGTGCACGCGGGCGAAGGCGACGGCGCCGAGTCGGTGCGCCAGGCGGTTCACGAATGCGGCGCGCATCGCATCGGCCACGCGACGCGACTCATCGAGGATCCGTCGCTCGCGCAGTACGTGAACGATCGCCGCATCGCTCTGGAGATCTGCCTCACGAGCAACGTGCAGACGCACGCCGCCAGCAGCTACGACGTGCACCCGCTGCGCGCGTACTACGATCAGGGGATGAACGTCGTGTTGAACACCGACAATCGTCTGATGAGCGGCACGACGCTCACGGATGAGTACGTGCACGCCGCCGAGCATCTGGGCTTCACGGTCGACGAGCTGAGCCGCATTGCACGCAACGGCTTCGCGAGCGCGTTCCTGCCGTGGCAGGAGCGGCAGCAGCTGCTGGCCGAAGCGGAGCGCGAGATCGCCGCGCTCGCAGCCCGCGAATGAGCGCCGTCCTCGAGCGCGCGCACCCGGAACGCGCGGCCGAGGTGATCCGCGCGCGGATCGGCGATCGCGCACCGGAGATCGCGCTGGTCCTCGGCTCCGGGCTCGGCGCGCTGATGGAGGCCGTCGACGACGCGATCCCGGTGCCATTCGCCGACATCCCTGGCTTTCCTCCTCCCACGGTGCAGGGACATGCTGGTCGTGTGGTGAGCGGCGCGCTCGAGGGGCGCCGCGTGCTCGTCTTCTCCGGGCGCTTTCACCTGTACGAGGGGCACGATCCCGCGATCGCCGCGCTCCCGGTTCGTGTGATGCACGCGCTCGGCGTGCACACGCTCTTCGTATCCAACGCGGCGGGCGGTATTCGACGCACGTTCCGCCCCGGCGATCTCATGCTGATCCGCGACGAGATGAATCTCATGTGGCGCAATCCGCTCGTCGGCCCGGCCTGCGCGGGCGAGACGCGCTTTCCGGATATGTCTGCGCCGTACGACGCTGCGCTGCTCGACACGCTTCGCGATGCCTCGCTCGCCGCAGGCGTGCCGGTGGTCGAGGGTGTGTATGCGGCGCTGCTCGGGCCGTCGTACGAAACGCCGGCTGAGGTGCGCATGCTCGAGCGACTCGGCGCCGACGCGGTGGGCATGTCCACGGTGCCGGAAGTGCTCGTCGCGCGCGCCCTGGGGATGCGCGTGGCGGGAGTCAGTTGCATCACGAATCACGCTGCCGGCATCTCGGCCGCACCGCTCGATCACGCCGAGGTGCTCGAGGTCACCGCGCGCGTGCAGGAGCGCTTCGTGGCACTCGTGCGAGAGTTCGTGCGGCGGCTATCTCACGCGAAGTGATTCAGGGGGCCATTCCCGCTGCCGAGCCCCGGTGCCGTCGCGATCGCGGCGTGCACGTAATTCAGTGATCGATCCACAGCATCAGGGAGCGCGTGGCCGAGGGCGAGGTGCGCCGCGATCGCCGCGGACAGCGTGCACCCGGTGCCGTGCGTGCTCCGTGTGGCGATGCGCGGGTGCGTGAAGACGCGGACGTCCGCTCCATCGAACAGCACATCCGTCGCGTCGGCATTCGTGAGGTGGCCGCCCTTGATGAGCGCCGCGCGCGCGCCCGCCTGCACGAGTGCTCGTGCCGCGCACTCCATGGCGGCGACGTCGCGCACCCGCTCGCCGAGCAGGAGCTCCGCTTCATCCAGGTTCGGCGTTATGAGATCGGCGAGCGGGATGAGCTCCGCACGGATGGTCGCGACCGCGTCCGCCTCGAGCAGCGGATCGCCCGAGGTGGCGACCATCACTGGATCGAGCACGTACGGGTGCAGCGCGTGCGATCGGATCCCCTCCGCCACGATCCGCACGACGTCGGCGTCTGCGAGCATCCCCGTCTTCACCGCTGACGGACGGAGATCACTCGCCACCGCATCGATCTGTGCGCGGATGAGATCGTTCGGCACGGCGGTCCACTGGCGCACCCCGAGCGTGTTCTGCGCCGTGACGGCCGTGATGACGGACGTCCCGAACAGCCCGAATCGATGGAAGGTCTTGAGGTCCGCTTGGATGCCAGCGCCGCCTCCGGAATCGGAGCCGGCGATGGTGAGGGCGATGCGCACTAGTTACCGGGGTTCGTCTTCGGCTGCGGGGGCGGCGCCGGCAGCGAGTGCACGCGAGCCTTGAACGCTTGGAAGTTCGGCGAGTCCTGGGTGAGCGACTGAAGGATCGTCGGGTCGATCTTCGCGATGAGCGCGTTGACGTCCGCGATACGACTTTGCTCGGTCGGGTGCGTCGCGAACCAAGCGTCCAGTGCGCCGGGCTGCGACTGCTGCTCGTTCAGCAGGATCTGAAACATGTCCGGCAGGCCACGTGGGTCGATCCCCGCACGCGTCACATAGGTCACCGCGACTTCGTCGGCCTGCGCCTCATCCTCGCGGCTGAATTTCGCGAAGAGCGCGGTGCCGCCCACCTGGATCGCGGCCTGTCCCAACTGACTGTTGCAGACGCTGGTCAGAATGCAGGCGAGCGTGACGCCAATGTTCGCCTGCTGCTGCTGTTGCATCTGCTTCACGCTGTGCCGCATGATGACGTGCCCGATCTCGTGGCCGAGCACGCCGGCCAGCTCGTCCATCTTCGTCGCACGCTCGATGAGTCCACGATTGACGTAGATGAAGCCGCCCGGGAGGGCGAACGCGTTCACCTCATCCGTGTTGACGATGAAGAAGTGCCAATCGAGATTTCGCGGATCGGAGAGCTTCGCGATCGAGTCGCCGAGCACGTTGATGTAGCGGTTGGCCTCGGCATCCTGGACGATGGGGAGTTGCGCGTTCACCTGCTGGGCGTACTGCTGCCCCAACTGCACTTCCTGTTGCGTCGAGATCGTCGCGCACGCGGTCACCGATGTCGTGAGCGTGAGTGCGAGCGCGGCCCCAGCCGCAAAGCGTTTCATCTGCATCCTCATCTCATGCGTGTGCATGTGCCTGCCGCGCCTGGTAAAGGCAAGTCCCATTCCAGCCATCTCCTTCCGGTAATCGCTTGAAGCTACTGACCTTGGCCCGTGACCTCCAGCGGCGCAAGGCGCGTGAGCGCGATCACCTGTTCGTCGCCGAAGGCATCCGCGCGAGCGAAGAGCTGCTCGCTGCACCGGTGACGATCGACGGTGCGCTCGTGTCGCCCGCGCTCGGCGCGACGCCCCGAGGTGCCGCATTGCGTGCGGCGCTCGATGCACGCCGGGTTCCGGTGCACGACGTCACGGACCGCGAGTTCACCAGCGCGGCATCCACGGAATCGCCGCAGGGCGTGCTCATCATCGCGCAGATCCCACACTGGTCGCTCGACGCGCTGCCGGCATCGCGCACCGCGCGCATGCTCGTGCTGGACGGCGTACAGGACCCCGGCAACGTCGGAACGATGGTGCGGACGGCGGCCGCGTTCGGGGCCACCGCCACGCTCGCACTCCCGGGCACGGTTGACCTCTGGAATGCCAAAGTCGTCCGTAGCGCGATGGGTGCTCTCTTCTCTCGCCCCGCATTTCCTGTTACCTGGGACGCACTCGAGGGGTTCCTGCGCAGTCGCGATATCCCGCTCTGGGGCGCGGACGCCGCCGGCCAGCCGCTCGACGAGCGGCCCTCGCCCGAGCGTCTGGCGATCACCGTGGGGAACGAAGGGAACGGGCTCTCGTCCGCCGTGCGCGAGGCCGCCGAGCATCTGGTGGCCATCCCGATCGCGTCGCACGTCGAGTCGCTCAACGTCGCCGTCGCGACCGGCATTCTCCTCTACCACTT
>DASSNR010000286.1:0-10003 GCA_035687925.1 Gemmatimonadaceae bacterium
AGGCGTTCCGCGAGACGGCGCGGCGCGTGGCGCACGAGTTGAAGAATCCGCTCACGCCCATCCGCTTCGCAATCGATCGCTTGCGGCGTGACGTGGACCCGAAGCTCACCGATGTCGTGGACGTGCTCGCCACCGAATCCAGGCGGCTCGAGGAGATGGCGCGGAGCTTCTCACAGTTCGGCAAGCTTCCCGAGGGACCGCAGGCGGACGTCGACCTGGGCGAGCTCGTCTGCTACACGGCGCGCGCCGTCGTCCCCGAGCACATGCACGTCGTGATCGACGTGGACGAGGACGTGCCGATGGTGCGTGGACATCACGATGCGCTCGCCCGTGCATTCGCCAACGTGCTGATCAACGCGGTGGAAGCGTGCGACGCACGGAGCGATGGCACGGGGCGCGTGCAGGTGCACGTCGCGCGCACCACGGACCCCCTCGGTGCGGAGGTGCGTGTGCGCGACAACGGGTGCGGAATGCCGGCCGCCGTGCTCGAGCGGGTCTGGGAGCCGTACGTCACCAGCAAACCGCGCGGCACCGGGCTCGGGCTCGCGATCGCGCGCCAGACCGTGCTCGCGCACCGAGGCGCCGTGCGGGCGACCAGTGTGGAGGGTGAGGGTACGGAAATCCGGTTCAACTTTCCGGCGGATGGTCTCGCCGAAACGAACATTGCATCCAAGGAGTGAATGGTGAACATACCTGGAGAGCTCATCCCCATTGTGCTCTTCGTCATGATGGGAGTCACGGCGATCGGCGTGCCGATCGCACGCGCGTTTGCAAGACGCATGGACCGGCAATCGCTGCAGCCGCGCGTGCCGACCGAGCTTGCCGAGCGCCTGGAGCACATGGAGCACGCCATCGATGCGATCGCCATCGAGGTGGAGCGCATCTCCGAGGGGCAGCGCTTCACCACGAAGCTGCTGTCCGAGCGCAATCGCGATGGCGCCGCGTTGCCGGCGAGCAGCGAGCGCGGCGCGTGATGTCGCACGTCAGCACGCGGGCACGTTGCGCACCGTAACGCCGTGTCCGCGATCCTGATCGTCGACGACGAGCCGAACATCCGGCGGATGGTCGGCGCGCTGCTCACGACCGAAGGGTTCGCCGTGAGCGAAGCGGCCGATGGTCCCGCGGGACTCGCCGCTGCCGAGGAGCACACGCCCGACGTGGTGCTCCTCGACCTCATGATCCCCGGCGAGCTCGATGGCATGTCGACGCTGTCGCGCCTGCGAGAGCGCTTCCCCGACGTGCCCGTCGTGATGATGAGCGGGCGCGCCGGGCTCAGTGATGCGGTGAAGGCGACGAAGCTCGGCGCCTTCCACTTCCTCGAGAAGCCGCTCACACCCGAGGGGGTCGTGCTCACGCTCCGCTCGGCGCTCGAGCTCCGGCGTGCGCGACACGAAGCACGCACGCTGCGCGAGGACTTCGGGCTCGCGGGGCAGATGGTGGGCTCGAGCGCCGTCATGCACCGCGTGCGCGAGCTGATCGACCGCGTGGCGCCATCGGAGGCGCGCGTCCTCATCATGGGCGAGTCGGGTACGGGGAAGGAGCTGGTGGCGGCCGCGATCCACGAGCGCAGTCCGCGTCGCGACAAGCCGCTCGTGCGCGTGAACTGCGCCGCGATTCCGCGCGATCTCGTGGAGAGTGAGATGTTCGGGCACGAGCGCGGGGCGTTCACCGGCGCGACCGAGCGACGGATCGGGCGCTTCGAGCTCGCCGATCGCGGTACACTCTTCCTCGACGAAGTCGGCGACCTCGGCGCCGATGCGCAGGCCAAGCTGCTGCGCGCGATCGAGGCGAGTGAGGTCGAGCGAGTAGGCGGCGGCAGGCCGATTCCCGTCGACGTGCGCATCATCGCCGCCACGAACATGGACCTCCGCCGCGCGGTAGCGGAAGGACGGTTTCGCGACGACCTCTATTTCCGGCTCAACGTCATCCCGCTCACGGTGCCGCCGCTGCGTGAGCGTCCCGAGGACATCGCGCCGCTCGTGCACCACTTCTCCGCACTGCACCGCTCGCGCACCGGACGCCGCCCGCCGACGTGGAGCGACGGCGCACTGCAGGCACTGACGCGCTATCGATGGCCGGGGAACGTGCGCGAGCTGGCGAACATCGTCGAGCGGCTCGCGATCCTGCATGGCGGCGATGAGATCCGCGTGAGCGACGTGAGCAGCGTGCTCTCGGTGGATGGCCACGATGGCGCGACATCCGCCCCACCTCTCCCCGCGGACGCGCTGAACCGCCCGCTCAGCGATGCGCTGGACGATTTCGAGCGTGCGTTGATCTCTCGCGCACTCGCCGAAGCTGAGGGGAACATCGCGGAGGCCGCGCGGCGGTTGCAAACGGACCGTCCCAACCTGTATCGTCGGATGCGCCGGCTCGGCATCGGGCCGGGCGGCGCGGCGTAACGGCGGTACGTCGTCAACCGCTGCATCGACATCGTTTCGTGCGTGCCGTCTCTCTCGTTCCTCGTGGTGCACTCATGCGGATGCCCCTGCTCGCCGTCATCTCCGTCGTCGGAGTCGTCGTTGCTGTGCCGGTCGTGCGCGCGCAGCAACCCGATTCGGCGCGAGCGGCCGCTGAGCGCGCCGAGCGCGTGCTCCCCGATAACATCGCCGTCGATGCCGCCGAGGTGTTCAACGCACCCGCCGCCGTGCGAGCGACGGGACGGCTCCGCATCCCGATGGGGCAGATCGTCACCGGCGACGTCGCGGTGCTCGGTGGTCCACTTTCGATCGGCGGACATGTCACGGGGCGCGTGATCGTCATCAACGGCGACGTCGTGCTCGATCGCACCGCGCTCGTGGACGGCGATCTGATCGTGGTCGGCGGACTCGTTGAAGGACAGGAGCACGCACACATCGGTGGACGCGTGGAGTGGTACCGGCCGGCGCTGCGGTATCATCTCGTGGGTGACACCGTCGTCGCCGATCCGCAGCAGGCGAACGCCGCGGAAGACAGCTGGCTTCGTCGCTGGCTGCGCCGGCGCGAGCGCAGCACGAGCGCGATCACCTTGAAGGCGGGCGGCACGTACAATCGCGTGGATGGGCTGCCGGTGATGCTCGGCCCGCGCATCGTCCAGAACACCTCGTTCGGCAGCGTCCGCGTGAGTGCGTTCGGCATCATCCGCTCGGCCGATTCGTTCGCGTGGAAGAACGAGAATCTGGGGCACGACGTGAACGCCGAGGTCCGCTTCGGACGCGAGCGCGGCATCGCGCTGGGCGGACGATGGTTCAACGTCGTCGATCCCGTGGAGCGGTGGCAGCTGAACAATGCGGAGGTCGGACTCGCCGCATTCGTGCTGCATCGCGACTACCGCGATTACTACAATGCGCGCGGCGGGAGCGGGTACGTGTCGTTCATCGCGAACGATGCGACGACGCTCACGCTCGGCTACGGCGTGGAGCAGTGGGACCCGCGCGCGGCTCGCGGTCCGTTCACGCTCTTCCGGAACTCGAGCGCGTGGCGCGACAACCCGATGCTCGATCAGGGGCGCTTCCACATCGCGAGCGCCGCGCTCACCATCGATACGCGGAACAATACGGATAATCCGTGGGTCGGCTGGTATATCACGGCCGACGTCGAGCATCTGAGCAGCCCGGAGGTGCGACTCGGTCCCACGACGCCGCCCGATCGCCCCGCGTCGCAGAGCGCGACGCCTGTCGAGCCGGTGTCGACGATGAGCGGCTTCCTCGACGTGCGGCGGTACAATCGCGTGTCGCCGAAGGGGCAGCTGAACTTCCGTGCGGTGCTCGGCGGGTGGCTCGGCGGCGACGATCTCCCGCTCCAGCGGCGGCTCTCGCTCGGCGGGCCGGGCTCGCTGCCGGGGTTCGACTTCCGCGTCGCGAACGCCGGGACGAACGTGCTGCAGTGCAACGGCGACGCGCCGCCGCCGGGGATGCCCGCGGAGTGCGAGCGGATCGCGCTCGCACAGGTGGAGTATCGCGGCGATCTGCACATCCGCATCGGCGGGCGCGGCGACATCAGCGATGCCGATGATCACGGCTGGGACTTCAGCTTCAACCGCACCGGCGCATGGGTCGTCTTCGCCGATGCGGGACGCGGCTGGCTCGTGGGATCTCCGCGCATCGGGTCGCTGCAATACACGGGGAGCTCGTTCCCGGCGCTCAACACGTTTCAGTCGGACATCGGCATCGGGCTCGACTTCGACATCATCGGGCTGTATCTGGCGAAGGCGTTGTCCGATGCCCATGAGCCGCCCAATTTCTTCATCCGGCTGGGGCACCGCTTCTAGCCCGTGCGGGTCACCGCTCTCCTCACCACCGTGCTCGCCCTGTTGCTCGCGCCACCACTGCGCGCGCAGAGCGGCACGCGCCTCGACATCACCCTTCCAGCGGCGGACAGCCGAGGGAAGGAGGCGCCGCTGCTGCGCAGCCCGAACGTGTTCGACGACCGCGCGATGGACGATCTGTTGGTGAACGGCTTCCCCGCGCGCCTGCACTATCGGCTGGAGCTGTGGTCGACGAGCGGTTGGTTCGACCACCTCAAGGATCAGATCGAGTGGGATGTGATCGTGCGCTACAACGCCCTCGATCATCACTTCACGGCGTCGCGCATCGTCGGGAAGACGATCACCCCGCTCGGGACGTTCACCGAGCTGCGCGCGGTTGAGGACGCCGTCGGTCAGCCGTTCCAGCCACCGATGCGCGCGCCCACCGGGCACGACAAGTACTACTACAACGCCGTCCTCAACATCGAGATGCTGTCGGTAAACGATCTCGATGAGGTGGAGCGGTGGCTGCGCGGCGAGCTGCGTCCGGCCGTGCAGGGGAAGAAGAGCCCCGGCACCGCGATCACACGCGGCGCGAAGACGCTCGTCGTCCGCCTACTCGGTGGCGAAGAGCGGCACTATGAGGTGAGGAGTGAGATGTTCAGGCCGGACGAAAAGAAGTGAGTCAGTGGGTCAGTAGGTCAGTGGGTCAGACACAACTCGGACGGTTGTCATTCCGAGCGTGAGCGAGGAATCTCGTTCGGCCAGCGAGATCCCTCGCTGCGCTCGGGATGACAAGCTCCGCTCGGGATGACAGTCTTACATGCTGTTCCTGACCCACTGACCTACTGACTCACTCTTACGACGCGCTCGGCCGCCTCCCGATCCCCGCGCCGCGCCCTTCCACCTCTTCGAGCTGATGCAGCGTCTCCTCGCCGTAGAAGAGCCGGATGTACTTCGACTGGATGGGCGTGAGGCGACGCACCGCCCAGCTCAGGTGCACGAAGTGCGGCTCGGCGGGCGGCGTCATCGGGTGCATGCCGATCTCGTCGGGCATGCGATTCCCCTTGCGCGTGTTGCACGGGGAGCACGCGGCCACGACGTTCGTCCACTCGTTCGTGCCGCCGCGCGAGAGCGGGATGAGGTGATCGCGCGTGAGCGACTCGCGCGGCTTGAGCTCGGCCAGCGTGCGCCCGCAGTACTGGCACCGGTAGTGGTCGCGCGCGAACAGGAACGTGTTCGTCACCTGCCGCCGGAAGCGACGGGGGACGTGAATGAACTTCACCAGCCGGATCACGGCGGGGCGCGGCATCACGAGCCGCTCTGAACGCACCACGCGCTCCGCGTCCGCTTCGACGATCTCCGCCTTGCCGTCGAGCACGAGGCGAAGCGCCCGCCGCATGGGAACCATGGTCAGCGGTTCGAACGAGGCATTCAATGCTAGACATCCGACGACCACATGACCCTCCGTCGTCGCATACAGAAACTCCCGCCATGGTCGCCAGGGCGGGAGCTCATCGCTACCGGGACAGCGTCCACGTCCCGCGGCACCACTCCGTCGCGGTGTCCGCTTCCCTTATTACACTGACGAGGACGCTACGGTGCCGCAACCCCGCGGTCCGCGCCCCGCATTTCGGCCGGTGCAACGCTCGCTCAGCGCGCCGCAGGAACCGCATCGGGCACCATCGTGAGCCAGCCGTACCGGTCGTCGATCTTCCCGGTGGCGATCCCCATGAACTGCTCCTGAATCGCGAGCGTGATCGGTCCGGGCTTCCCCGCCCCCACCGGCACCCGGTCCACCGAGCGGATCGGTGTCAGCTCGGCGGCCGTGCCGCAGAAGAAGAGCTCGTCTGAAATGTACAGCATCTCGCGCGGGATCACCTGCTCGCGCACCTCGTAGCCCAGGTCGTGCGCGATGCGGATCACCGAGTCGCGGGTGATGCCGTTCAAGATTCCGGCCGCGATCGGCGCGGTGTACAGTATTCCGTCGCGCACGAGGAAGAGGTTCTCGCCGCTCCCTTCGGCCACGTAGCCGAACGAGTCGAGCATGATCCCTTCCACGTACCGGTCCTGCTTCGCCTCCATCTTCGCGAGCTGCGCGTTGAGGTAGTTCCCGCCCGCCTTCGCGAGCGCGGGGAACGTGTCCGGCGCAGGGCGGCGCCAGCTCGAGACGCAGACGTCGACGCCGCTCTGCAGCGCGTCATCACCGAGGTAGCGCCCCCACTGCCAGGCGATGATGAACGTCTCCAGCGGCAGTTCGATCGGATGGACGCCCATCTGCTCTCCGGTGCGGAAGACGACGGGGCGGATGTAGCAGTGCCGCACCTCGTTCGCCGCCACGGTGTCGACGCACGCCTGGACGAGCGTCTCCACGCTGTAGCGAAGGGGCATCCGGTAGATCTTGCAGGAGTCGTGCAGTCGCCGGATGTGATCCGGCAGGCGGAATACGGCCGGGCCGGCGGGCGTCTCGTAGCAGCGGATCCCCTCGAAGACGCTCGAGCCGTAGTGCACCACGTGGCTCAACACATGGATGGTCGCGTCTTCCCAGTTCACGAGCTGCCCATCGCGCCAGATCTTCGTCGTACGCCCGGACGTCTCTACGGTCATGCAGGCCTCAGGAAGGGATACGAGGGATGATAATCTGGAGAAGCGGGGAGGGGGAAGAGCTGTGAGCTTTGAGCTGTGAGCTATGGGTTGTGAGCGGGCGATGAGCCAAGAGCGTTCTCGAGCTCCGTGCTCACAACCAAGCTCATAACCCAAAGCTCACAGCTCAGAGCTCAGAGCTCACAGCCCGCACTTGACCTTTCCACACCCTTACCGCACCACGCACGGCGACGAAAGTCGCCGGGTGGCGACCTGCGGACGAGAAGACGAGGGCGGCAGCGGGGTCATAGGACGGACGCGTGTGGTGACTCGGCAGGGCGAACGCCGCGAGGTCCGCATCCTTGCCCGGCTCGAGCGAGCCGATGCGCGTATCGAGGCCGAGGGCGCGGGCGCCGCCGAGCGTTGCGAGCTCGAGCGCCTGCTCGGCCGAGAGCGCATCCGCGCGGCCAGTGTGCGCGCATTGCATGAGGGCGGCGACACATCCTTCCTCGAGCAGGTTCATGCGGACGTTGCTCGCCATCGAGTCGGAGCCGACGCCCACGCGAATGCCGGCAGTGAGCATGGCGAGAAGCGGCGCGACGCCGTGGCCGAGCTTGGCGTTCGACACGGGACAGTGGGCGACGGGGCAGTCCGTGCGCGCGATCTCACCGATGTCCTCGTCGTCCGTGCGCACGCAGTGGATGAGCAGCGGGCGGGCGTCGAGCACACCGAGGCGCGCGAGCATCGCGACCGGGGAACGGCCGCGCGGAGCGACGGGGATGTCGCGCGCGCGCAGGCCATCGGCAAAGCGGCCTTCGGCGCGCGTGACGAGCTGCGTCTCGTCCTCGCTCTCGGCGATGTGAATCGCGAGTGGGAGATCGGCGTGTGCGAGGCGCTCGAAGAGGGGATCGGAAACCGTGTACGGCGCGTGCGGCGAGATGCCAAGGTGGACGAGCTCCGTCTCGAGCGGCCGCAGCGCGCGCAGCTTCTCATCGAGCGCAGCGATGTTCGCATCGACGAGCGCGGGGTCGGTGCTCGGACAGAAAACTTCCTGATACATGATCCCGCGCACGCCGAGCTCGAGCATCGTGCGCATCGAGACGCCGGAGTCGCAGCAGTCCGCGTAGGTGGTGATGCCGGCGCGCAGCCCCTCGGTGATGCCGAGCCGAGCGGCCTCGAGGTAGCGCTCGGGGGTCATCGTCGACTGCTTGAGTCGCTGTAGCCGGCGAATCCAGTCGACGAATTGGAGTCCCTCGAGCATGCCGCGAAACGTCGTGAGCTCGAGGTGGGTGTGGGCGTTGACGAGACCGGGGAGGAGCACCGCATCGCCGAGGTCACGGTCCTCGCCCGGAGGCGCGCTGCTGCGCTCGCCGACGTAGACGATGCGGCCGTCGTGCTCGACCACGGTCCCGTCACGGATGGCGGGACGCGTGATCGGGAGGACCCACGCGCCGTGGTAGCGGATCACCTCTTCGGCGGCAGCTTGAACAGATCGCGGAGGCTGTCGCGCTTCGCCGGTGGCAACGCGGGCGGCGGTCCGTTCGGCACGCCAGGCACCGTGGCGGGCGCGCCGCCCGGCCCGCGCGGCGGGAACTGGTTGCGGTTCAGGCTGTCCTGCGCGTTCGTCGTGAACGGCGAGTGCACATCGCACTGACGGATCGGCTCGGTGCCCGGGATGAAGTACTCGGTCGACACCACGCTGTCCGGACAGAAGACGGTTGCAAGCAGGCCGGTGCTCTCATCCACGTTCCGCGTGATGATCGTCTCCGGGCGCGGCCACTCCGGCGGTGTCGGCCGATTCTGGTAGACTTCCGTCATGAACGCCGTCCACGCGGGTGCGGCGAGGATGCCGCCCTGCGCATTCGTCTTGATCTTCTGCGGCTGATCGAAGCCCATCCACACACCGGCCACGAGGTCCCGCGTGTAGCCGATGAACCAGACGTTGGTGCCGTCGTTGGTCGTTCCCGTCTTGCCGCCTGCGGGAACGTGGAAGCCTGCGCGCCACACCGCGCTGTACCCGGTGCCTTTGCGGATGACGTCTTCCATCATGTTCACCATCAGCCACGCTTCTTCGCGCGTGAGAGACTGATAGCGCTGAGGCGTGGCCTCCCACAACACATCGCCCTTGGCGTTCTCCACGCGCGTGATACCGAATGGCACCGAGCGCACGCCGAGCGAGGCGAACGTCGTGTAGGCGGCGACCATCTCGAGCGGGTAGACGGATGCGGCGCCGATGGCGATGGATGGCACCGGCAGAATCGGCGTCGTGATGCCGAGGTTGCGCGCCATGCTGATCACGCTCGGCGGCCCGAGCTCGATACCGAGGTTGATCGCCGCGAGGTTGCGCGACTCGTAGAACGCCTGCCGCAGCGGGATCAGGCCGAGGTACTTGAGGTCGAAGTTCTGCGGCGTCCACGTCGTGCCGTCGAGCTGCTGCAGCGAGATACCGGTGTCGGCGACGAGATACGACGGCGGCCGTCCGTTGTGGATGGCGTCGGCATAGAGGACCGGCTTGAAGGTGGAGCCGGGCTGGCGGAGCGCCTGCGTGATGCGGTTGAACTTGTTGTCATCGAAGTCGCGCCCGCCCACCATCGCGCGCACGGCACCGCTGCGCGGATCGATGACGACCATCGCACCCTGCAGGTAGGGCGAGCTCGGCGCGTCCTGATCGCCGTCGGCACTGCGCGCGAGATACTGCTCGTACGTGGTGTGCGGGAACTTGCCGAACTTCCCTGCCTCGATCGCCTCGATCTGGTTCTCCAGCGCGCGCTCAGCGGCCGACTGCATGTCGACATCGAGCGTCGTGTAGATCTTCAGCCCTTCCGTGTACAGGCTCTCACCGAACTGATCGTCGAGCTGCTTGCGCACCCACTCGACGAAGTACGGCGCCATCTCGCCCGAGTTCTCCTTGTGTGCGAGACGGAGCGGATACGCTTTGGCGAGCTGCGCATCGGCGTCGCTCACCACACCCTCGCGGCGCATGAGCTCGATGATCGTGTTGCGCCGCTGGATGGCGCGCGCCGGGAAGCGGCGAGGATTGTAGCGCTCGGGTCCCTTGGGGAGCGCGGCGAGTGTGGCCGCCTCGGCGAGGTTGAGATCGCGAACCGACTTGCCGAAGTAGCGCTGCGACGCGGTCTCCACGCCGTAGGCGCCATTGCCGAGATAGATCTGATTGAGGTACAGCTCGAGGATCTTGTC
>DASSNR010000086.1:0-2557 GCA_035687925.1 Gemmatimonadaceae bacterium
CTGCCTCGAGGGAGAGGGCTGTCTCCCCAGGAGCCGTTCCCGCATCCCGCATCCCGCATCCCGCGTCCCGCAAGATCCTCGTCTGGACCACCACTCCCTGGACGCTCGTCTCGAACGTTGCGCTCGCGGTGAATCCGGAGCTCACCTATCTCGAGGTGCGGCGGCGGGAGCGGCCCGAGGAGGGGACGCTCATCCTCGCGGAGTCGCGTGCGGCGGCGGTGCTGGGGGAGGACTACACCGACCGGTGGGAGGTCGTGGGGCGCATGCGCGGGAGTGAGCTCGCGGGGATGCGCTACGAACGTCCACTCGATTGGGTGCAGTACGGAGCCGGCGAGCACGAGGTGATCGTCGCCGAGTCGTTCGTGTCAGCGGAGGATGGGAGCGGCGTCGTGCACATGGCGCCGGCGTTCGGCGCGGACGACTACGCGGCGGGGCAGCGGCACGGGCTCGCATTCGTGCAGCCGGTGAATCTGCGCGGTGAGTTTCCCGCGGAGATGCCGGTCGTGGGCGGCCTCTTCGTGAAGAAGGCGGACGAGAAGATCATCGAGGAGCTGCGCACGCGCGGTGTGCTGTTCAAGGTGCAGAAGATCGAGCACTCGTACCCGCACTGCTGGCGGTGCGGCACGCCGTTGCTGTACTACGCGCGCGAATCGTGGTTCGTGCGCACGACGGCGTTCCGCGACGCGATGCTCGCGCGCAATGCGCGCGTCGATTGGCATCCGCCCGAGGTGGGGCAGGGTCGCTTCGGCGAATGGCTCGAGAACAACATCGACTGGGCGCTCTCGCGCGATCGCTACTGGGGGACGCCGCTCCCCGTGTGGGTGTGCGACGCCGATCGCTCGCACATCGAGGTGATCGGCAGCTACGCCGAGCTCGCCGAGCGCTCGGGCAAGCCATTACCGGCGGACTTCGACCCGCACAAGCCGTACATCGATCGGTACGAGTGGGCATGTCCGACGTGTGCGGGGACTCGGGACTCGGGACTCGGGACTCGCAACAACCTCGGGGGTGAGGGCTCGCGCGCCACGAGCCGTTCCCGAGTCCCGAGTCCCGAGCCCCGAGCCCCGATGATGCGCCGCACTCCCGAAGTCATCGACACGTGGTTCGACTCGGGGTCGATGCCGTTCGCGCAGTGGCACTATCCGTTCGAGAATCGCGACGTGACGGAGCGGCACTATCCGGCCGATTTCATCGCGGAAGGTGTCGACCAGACGCGCGGGTGGTTCTACTCACTGCTCGCGATCGCGACGGGGTTGGGGGATGCGCTCCCCAACAACGGCGGCGCGGCCGGTTCGTCGCGCGTCGACACGATCGCGGCGCCGTATCGCGCGGTCGTCGTCAACGACCTCGTGCTCGATGCGAACGGCGTGAAGATGTCCAAGAGTCGCGGCAATGCGGTCGATCCGTGGGCGGTGATCGCTCGGCACGGCGCGGATGCGGTGCGGCTCTTCCTCATCGCGTCGAGTCAGGTGTGGCTGCCGCGGCGCTTCGACGAAGAGGCGATCCGCGAGACGGCGGGACGTTTTCTTCTCACGCTGCGCAACACCTACCAGTTCTTCGCGCAGTACGCGGCGTTCGGCTGGTCGCCGAATCTCGGGACGCCGGCGCCGGCGTCTCGGCCGTCGGTCGATCGGTGGGTGCTGTCACGACTGGCGCGAGTGGAGCGCGACGTCGACGCACTGCTCGCTCGCTACGAGGCGACGGCCGCGGCGCGGCTCATCATGGACTTCGTGGTGGACGACGTCTCGAACTGGTACGTGCGGCTCACGCGCGGTCGCTTCTACGACGTCGAATCCGCGGACAGTCGAGCGGCGTTCGCGACGCTGTACGAGGTGCTGGTGGTGACGTGCCGGCTGCTTGCGCCGATCGCGCCCTTCCTCACGGATTGGATGCATCGCGAGCTCACCGGCGTCTCGGCGCACCTGTCGCCATTCACGCGCGGCGAGCGCGATGCGATGGAGCTGGACGAGTCGCTCGAGCTCGGGATGGCGCAGATCCGCACGCTCGCGACGTTGGGGCGTGCGGCGCGCGAAGTGGCGAACATCAAGGTTCGCCAGCCCCTTTCGCGGCTGGTATGTGTTGTGCCAAATTACCAGGCTACTCTGTTGGACCCCCTGGTTCCACTGTTGGCGTCGGAGCTGAACGTGAAGCGAGTGGAGTTCGCCACGGCCGGCGACGCGCTGGTGCAATTGGAGGCCAAGCCGAACTTCCGGTCGCTGGGGAAGCGATTCGGGAAGCGGACCCCGCTCGCCGCGCAGGCGGTGGCGGCGTTGCGCGGCGAGGCGCTGACTGCGCTGGAACGTGGGGAGCAGGTGGCGATCGAGGTGGAAGGGGAGTCGCACGAGCTCGTGTCGGAGGATGTGCAGGTGATCCGGCGCGGGGTGGGCGATCTGGTGGTGCAGGAGGCGGGCAGCTACGTGGCCGCCATCGATCCGACCATCACGCCGGAGTTGCGCGCGGAGGGGCTCGCGCGTGAGTTGGTGAGCCGTGTGCAGCGGATGCGAAAGGAGGCGGCGTTCGCGATCAGCGATCGGATCCGGCTCCAGGTGACCGGGAA
>DASSNR010000308.1:0-3443 GCA_035687925.1 Gemmatimonadaceae bacterium
AGGGAACGGAATGCCCTCCGCCACGTCGCGAATGATGATGTTGTCCGCCGCGAATTGCTCGGCGATGTCCATCCCCTGGTAGCTGATCCCGGCGGGGAGAAAGGCGCGCAGCCCGCCGTCACGGCATCCGATGTCCAGCACGGACGCGCCGGCCCGCACGCGTGCGAGCGATGCGGCCTTCTGGAACCGCATCCGCTCTTCGCCTCGATGCCGCCACGAAGTGCGCGCATCGTAGAAATGCTTCAACTCCGGCGATGCCGGTCCGATTTTCGTCGCCATTCTCCGTGGGTCGCGGCGTTATGTGACCTAAGTCGCGGCGTGATGTGACCTAAAAAGATCGTTCCCGTGTGCGGGCAATGCAAGCTGTGTACTGGCACGGACATGCGTTCACCGAGCGCACGCGTCGCGTCAGGTCCGGTCGTCCGATGGCTTGGTGCTCGACACGTCCGGGGAGCGCCACCGCACCGGCTGTGCGAGCAGGAAGAGGACCGCAGGGAGAATCTCCAGCACCGTGAGCCAGAGGCGCGACGCGACGACCAGCACGGTGGCCGAGCCCGCGCTGAATCCCGCGCTCTGCAGCGCGGTCTGCATGGCGACCTCGCGCACGAAGAGCCCGCCGGGCGCAATCAGCGTGAGGAAGCCGATCAGGTACGAGCCGGTGAAGACGGCGATGTAGAGCGGGACCGAGCCGGGAATGTCCCCCAGAAGCCCGTGTGCCAGGACGTAGAACGCGACGCCATACCCGCACCAGGCGAGCGCCGAGCCGAACACCGTGATGAGGAGCGCGGAGAGCGGGAGCCTCGGCACCGTGACCGGCCGACGCGCGACACGACTGATGATCGGACCGAGCCACGGGAGTGCGATGGGTGCCGCGAGCAGCGCGAGCCCGGCGATGAGAATCAGACCGACGGCGAGGGGAGGAATGCGGAGCGTCCGCGCACCCGCGATCGCAACAACCGCAAAGCCCGTGAGCGTGGTGATGATGGTCGCCACAATCGCCGAGCCGCCGGCCGCGATGCCGGAGACGCCGCGCTGCTTGGCCATGACCGCCATCGCACCGATCTGCCACACCTTCCCCGGTACGTAGCGCCCGAGATTCGAGATGGTCCAGATGCGCGCGGCCTCACCGAATCGCAGTCGCGCCTCCCACCCCGTGAGCAGCACGCGCCACACTTCGATGAGCACGGCGTATGTGGCGAAGACGATGAGACACGACGCGAGCACGTACGACCAGCGCGGCGTGAGACCCAACGCGACGTTCTGAACCTGCCCCCACTCGTCGACGAGCTTGCTGCCCGCGAAGACGATCACCGCGGCCAGCAGAATCGCCTGGGCGGCTCGCAGCAGCTTACGTCGCAGAGGGCGCTCCGGCACCGACGATTGCGCTGCGATAGATCTCGGCGTAGCGCCGGGCGACGGCGTTTGGGGAGAAGAGGTCGAGAGCGTGGAGTCGTCCAGCGTGGCCGAGCGCGGCGCCTCGATCCGGGCGCGCGAGCAGCGTGTCGATGGTGCGGGCCAGCGCTTCGGGATCGCCTGGAGGCACGAGCAGACCAGTGCGGCCATCCTGCACGATGTCAGGCAGGCCGCCGGAGTTCGACGCGATCACTGGTGCGCCGCAGAGCTGTCCTTCGACAGCGACGAGGCCGAGCCCTTCATCGATCGACGGGACGACGAGTGCGGCCGCGCACCGATAATAAGGGGCGAGCGCCGTGTGCGGCAGTGCGCCGTGCCAGTGCACGCGCTCGGCGACGCCCAGCTCGGACGCGAGGCGCTCGAGCGGCGCGCGCCCTTCCCCGTCGCCGATGACGTCGAGCGAGAGCGGTGCGCTCGTCCTGGCGAGCGCGCGAATGAGCACCTGCAACCCCTTCTGCTCGTTGGCGCGCCCGACGAAGAGCAGGCGATCCGCGCTGCGAGCGCTTCCGGGATGGAACAGATCCGTGGCTGCGGGCATCGGTGCGACGATCGGCCGCGCAGTCGGCAGCACATCGGTCACGCCGCTCGCGAGCCAGTTCGAGACCGTCGTCACTGCGGCGGATCGTTCCAGCACGGCGCGAAAACGCGAGCGCGACAACGCGCTGCGGCGCCCGAGTCGCACGTCCGATCCGTGCAATGTGGTCACCATCGGCATGCGCACGCCAGGCGACAGCGCGCGCATCCATGTGGCAACGACACCGCTCGGAAACCACCAGTGTGCGTGCACCACCGCTGGCTCGAGCGTTCGCCGAGCCCGTTGCGCCGCGCGCAACTCCGCGCCGAGGAATCCCAGCAGGCTGAACCTCGCGCTCCACGATGCTCCCACCTGCTCGGCCATCGTGCCCGTGTAGGCGAGCGTCTGGTAGCGCTGCGGCGCGTAGCGGAAGCGATGGACAGGAATGCCTTCGATGGTGTCGCGCGCGGGGAAGCCAGGCGCCGCCGGTGCGATGACGTGCACGTCGATCCCTTCCGGCCGCAACGCGACGGCGAGTCGCAGGAGGAATGACCCGGCCGCGTCCCCCGCGTAGCGCGGGAACGCGTGCGTCAGGAAGAGCACTCGCATGGAATCAGTCGCGCGAGCGCGTGCCTCGCTCGGCGCGTGCATCCTCCAGCTGTCGCCGCAGCTCGCGCAACTCGGCTCGCTGCCCCGCGATCATCTCGCCCAACAGCCCACCCACAAAGAGGATGCTTCCAACGATGACGCTCACCTCGATGAGATTGAGCAGCGGGCGGAAGCCGACGCCGGCAAAGATGCGAATGGCGATGGCGACGATCCCCGTCACGACGCCGACGATGAAGAGGAGCGCGCCGAGCGTGCCGAAGAGGAGGAGCGGCTTGCGCGCGAAGCGCAGCTCGAACCACACCGACAGCATGTCGAGCACGCCGACCGGAATGCGGCCGATGCCGAACTTCGATTTGCCGGCGTGACGCGGGTAGAGCGGCACGGGGATCTCGGAAACCGAGTAGCCCTGCGCGGCTGCCACGACGATCATGTAGCGATGCCAATCGGGGCGTGCCGGCACCGACTCCATGATCTCGCGACGGTAGGCCTTCACTGAATTGAGATCGCGCACGGGAACATCGAACAGTGTGCGGCTCAGCCGATTGTACACACGCGACACGAAGGCCTTCTCGTAGTGCCCCTGCTTGTGCCCGGTGACCATGTCCGATTCGCCGGCGAGGATCGGTGCGACGAGGCGCGGGATGTCCTCGGGCTTGTACTGCAAGTCGGCCGGGTAGAAGACGAGGACGCGACCGCGTGAGTGCCGGTATCCGGTGCGCAGCGCATCCGCGATGCCGCGACGCATGCGGTGGCGCGCGAGGCGGAGGAACGGGTAGCGCTCGGCGAGCGACTGCAGCACGTCCCATGTCGCGTCCTCCGAGCCGTCGTCGATGACGACCACCTCGAAGCGCGCAGGTGCGGTGGCGAACGCGGCCGCGGCCTGCTCCATGAACAGCGGCAGGTTGTC